>JAITDK010000277.1 GCA_031282605.1 Oscillospiraceae bacterium | reverse complement strand
CCTTGATGATAATGGAATCGGCCTTTCGGCGGCAGATCAGGCGCGGCGAACTTGCGCATCATAGTGTCACAAGCGGCTTTGGCATAGTCGATAGCGTACATAATTTCACCCGCAGTATTGTCGGTATTGTTTAGGCCTACGTGTGTTAGTATAACACGCGGCGTGATGCTGACGCAACTCCATGGCGAAATCATTTAAAAGCGAGTGATATAGTAAAAGTTAGGGTCTTGACTAGGACAGCCTATCTCATGCAGGATATACAGCATTGAGTTCAAAGACAGATCGTACCGCTTATCAAGAATGCTGCATTGAGAAACAACCCTCAAATCTGAATCGTAAGAAGGCAAGCAATGTCGTTTGTTTCACATGGTTTCAGCCGGGCAGATCGCTCAGCCGATAGACGCGCCGCGCGTTGCCGTAAAACACGGCGTCCCAGTGTTCCTGCGGGATCAGCTCGCCGATGAACTGTATGTATTCACTAAGGTTGACCAGCGGCCAGTCTGTGCCGAACATGAACGCGTCGTACCGCTCGACGTACGCGATCCACGTACGCAGCTGATCCATGTAACCGTGCAGTCGCACACGGTACTCGTCCAGATCTACCCGTCCGGCCAGCAAGCCTGATAGGTCGGCGGCAACGTTGTCATTCTTTTCCAGCACGGCGGCGGCGTCCATCAGCCAAGGGTTCCCGAAGTGGCACATCACGAACTGCACTTTCGGGAATCGAACCGCAGCCTCGTCGATCAACAGCGGATGGCAGAATTTCAGCAGCGCGTACGGCGACGCCGTCACGCCCATATGGATCGCGACGGGCTTTGAGTAACGCTCAGCCAATTCGTAATATGGCATATACGCATTATCCATCAGCGGCAACGCGCAGTATCCCGCGTATAACTTGATCCCTACGCACTGCGGATTGGTAAGCTGAGCCTCGCAGGCCTCAAGCGCGGCGGCGGCGTTGCCCGGGTTCAGTGCGTGTTGGTGAATGCCCGCGCAGAAGCTCAGCGTCGGCGGATACGTGTGCCATTCGGCTGTCAGCTCACGGTTGCCCATAACGACGCCGTGCGCTATCGACAGATCACGATAGGTCTGCTCGACATGCCGCACGGTGTTTTCATGTCCGGCAGTGTGAGCGATTGCGTCGAAGTGCGGATTCTTCGGTTGGAAATGCAGGTGGGCGTCGATGATTCGCGCCGGTCGTTCGGTTTGATTATAAGACATATTAACATTGCTCCCATAAAAATACATACCGGGCGGGCAGCAGCGCGTCCATCGCACACGCTGTATCCGACGTAAGCGGCTGTCCGATTTCCATCAGCGCGGAACCGTCAGCCGAGCCTATCAGCCATTGCGTTACCGCGCCTATGCCCAGCGTGCACGCGCCGATACCGGACTCAATTCGAGCGCGGGATACGCTTATCAAGCCATCCTGCGCCTCGAACCGCCATAAGCCAGTATTGTCGGGTATCTGATCGTCAACGACACGCAGCGTAACACAACCCGTGCCGGCGGTCAATCCACGCGATAGTCCAGGCAAGTCCACAACGCGGAACATGGCCCACGGTTCGACCGTCACGGACGCGTATCGGTCGGGGAGCATCCTCAGCAGCGGATCGAACGATGGTATTCTAATCCGCGCCTCATCCACCGTCGACGCGTGCGACGCTATGTATGACAGGAAGTCCGCTCGCGCCGACGCGTCTCGGAACGCGCACTCGTCGATTATCATCGCGCCCTCCTCGTCACGCCGGAACCAGTAACCCATTATCGTATTATCACGGCACAGGGTGACGACGCTCGCGCCGTCACCCGCTAGATCGTCGATACGGTCGCGCATGTCGACCGTGCCGCGCGTCAGCGCGCCCGATACCTTTGAATGCGCGGCGGCATAGCATTCCGTCAGCGCGCCGACATCGTGTACGGTATCCCAGCACAGTCGGTTAACCAGCGGCTCCGCGCGTAATCTGTCCGGATGAATAACGACGCGTGCCGCACTGCCACACCCCGCAAAACCGTACCTCTCGTAGAACGAGTATGCAGACGGATATAGCGCGGCCAGCGCGACGCCGTCGATGCGCATCTTACGCAGAGCGTCAGACAACAGACCCCGCATCATACCCCTCGAGCGATGCGCGGGATCCGTCGCCACATGCGATATCAGGCTGGACGCAACATCACAGCCGCGCACGTTGATCCTGACGCGCGAGTCGAGAACCTGCGCGGTTACGCTGCCTTGATCATCCATTAAAGCGAACACGCGCTCGGTTCGCCGCTCATAATACCAATGCGTGAAATCATCGCTGTTATCGCGGAAGCAATACTGCGTTAACCGACGTGATTGATCCCAAGCGGACTTATCTAGTATTATCATCGTTACACTTAATGGCGCGAATCGCGCCGCGCCAGCGTCGCGCCGTATTTATCGATCATCCGCGCCGGGTGATATGAACGTTTGGCCTTGCGCAAGCCCTCCAAGCCCATATCCTCCTCGCGGTTGACCCAGATCGCGTCCGGGAACGCGTTCTCCAGAAACATCTGGTTTATCGCCGCGAACAGGCCTGGCATATCCAGGTTGGCCTTCTCTACGTGGATCAGCGCCATGTCGGCGGTGATCCGCTCGCCCAGCGTAAACGCCTCGACGACGCCGTCGACGCGTATCATACCGCCCTTGAGGGACAGCTGATCGGCGTAACGCAGCGCGCGTTCCACGGAATCGCGCTCGGCGCACAGTTCAGGCGACTCGCCGCGTTCATCCAACCAACGATTGTACGCATCCATACACTCGGCGAAGAATGACGGATGATACGCCTCGTACTGATAGCGTCCGGCGTATGTCGAGCGGAACTTGTTGACGTGGTTGCGCTTGGCGTGCAAAGCCTTGCCCGACAGGCTTATCAGCGCGGACGCCTCATACACATAATCGTCGTGATGGGGTTCGCGCGTATACGCAAACCTGCCTGGACTGCACGCGTCCATACGCCGCACATACCATTCGGGCAGCGAGCACATCCGGAACTCCTCGCCACGCTCTTGCATGGATTCGACTGCCAGTTCCAACCCCTCGCACAGGCGCTCGGGCTGGGTGAACACCATCATCATGCACGCGGTATCGTCGCGCGTCCGCGTGCGTAGCAGCAACGCGTCGTTAACCACTGACCACTCTATATGGTCGGAGAGACTCCACAGCAACATATTGGAGAATTGACACTCGCTACCCTCATTCTCCGGGAAGTAGCGAAGGTACCGCGTAATCAGCGGCCTATCCGCGATAGTTACGGGCGTGAACATGGCGACGGGGAAAGGGGGAGTGATTACAGGAACGCATACCGTTCTGCCTGAATCCGATCCCATGCGAATTCTACCGACCTCAACTTCCTTGCTAAAGGGCGGCGAACCGCCGCCCTCCATGTGGTCCTTTCATAATAGTATACGCCGGCTGCTTCAAATATTATGGCCCGAAGAAGGATATATCTTCGTCCTCGCTGATGGTGGCCTCCGGCAGAGCCGGCTCGGCGGACGCGGACGTTCCGGACGATGCGGGGTTAGAAACGCCTTCGTCGGCATGAGGCAGCACTGCGGGCGCTTGAAACAGCATCTGTCCGGTAGCCGAATCCATTACGCGCACAACTGTCGGCAGCGTTACGCCGTAATTATCCAGGTATGTCATCACGGAGTAGCCGTACATTAGCACCGCGCTGTTGGTCGTGGGCGACATATTAGTCCAGCTGATGCCCTCGTCGCTGACAATGAACGGGAACAGCGGCGTCTTATCCTGCAACTGGTTGTTCACGGACCATACCTGGCCGTCGTCCCAGTAGAGTATCTCATCGCCGGCGCCGCCCATCAGCACCTGCGCCTGCCCCATCGTGGTCAGCGTCAGGCTGGTCGTCGGCGAACCGTCCAACGGTACGCGCACAATGCTGTTCGACTCGGCGTCATACGGATACAGCGCGTCGCCGAAGCGATTGTTAGTCAGCGACATGCTTGTGATATGCTCGCCCAGGCGGAGACCCTTGGTCTTGCCCGCCGCGACGGTATAAACCTTCGTGGTGTCGCCCTTGGGCGTATAGACAAGGTAGCCGTTATAGAGATAGCCGTCGCCTATGGCGGGGCTGGGCACGTCGGTGTTGACGGCCTTCGCACCGGGCTTATCTATCTTATAGCCGACGACGGAGCCGTCGCGAACGTCCTTCCCCAGGAAGTAGACCTTCTCTTTTTCGGCGAGCATACAATCATATATGTTTTTGCTCGTCATGGTCTTGAGTTTGGACGACGTGTTTTTCGGGAAACTGTATCGGTACAGCGTCATTTGATCGTCATAGGAACTGTAGAATACCGTTTCATCGGTCTCGTAGTAGATTTCCTTGACCTTGTCCACCAGCATCGTAGGCGCGCCGGTCTTCAGATCCAGGCTGGCAAGTATCTGCCCCTCGTCCGGACGCGCGGCGGTAAAGTAGACTTTACCTGAATCCGCGTAAATCAGCCGGGAAGGCTTGACGTCATTTAGCGTGGCGATCGGCCCTTGCGTGCAGCTGGACAGCGCGAACAGCCCCCAAGCCTTCTCATCCATCGGCGCGAAAAAGTATGTCTCCGCGCCATGAACGGCGGCCAGTCCGCCGGCCAGCTGCAGCTGCGCATTTGTCAGCGCGAGCGCGGCGCCTGTCGGCGCGGCGACGCACGCCGTCATCATTAACACAATCAGCGCACACGCGCGCATTAGTCTATTGGAACGACTCATATACAGCCTTGCCTCCCTGACGGTCGAATTCCAAGCGTTTGTCTCATGAGGTTATTATAGCTGAAAGTTCAATGAAACGCAACATATTTTTAATAAATATGCGTTCTTCTTGCGTTCGCCGGCACCAAGACCCGCCCCTGCGCGCCGCGCCCCCCGGCAGGGCGGCAAGAGGCTGCGGCGCGCAGCGCGATGATTCTCCTTGCCGCCCCCGATAAAACGCCGCCGCGGAGCGTATGTTATACACCGCGCCGATCGGGAAGGTTCAATCCTCCTCGTCCGGTTCCTCCGGCAGCGCCGCGTTATGGTACACGTTCATAACATCATCCATGTCCTCGAGCATCTCAATCAACTTGCGCACGGAATCGACCGTCTCCTGGTTGTCCACATCGATCCAGTTTTGCGGAACGCGCGTCAGTTCGGCCGAGAGGAAGGGCATGTTCTGCTTCTCCAGCTCCGTCCGCACGGCGGAGAAATCGGCGGGGTCAGTCGTGATTTCGAATGTGTCGTCGGATGATTCAATATCGTCGGCTCCGGCGTCCATCGCCATCAGCATCATGTCGTCCTCTGTCATACCTGGCTTGCGCTCGATTACCAACATACCTTTGCGGTCGAACATGTAGCCGACGCTGTTCGTCGTGCCCAATGAACCGCCGCATTTATCGAATATATGCCGCACGTCCGAAGCGGTGCGATTGCGGTTATCCGTTACGATCTCGACGATGACCGCGACCCCGCCCGGCGCGTAACCCTCATAAATGATCTCTTCATAATTGACCGTACCCAGTTCGCCCGCCGCCTTCTTGATCGAACGGGCGATGTTGTCGCCGGGCATATTGTTGGCCTTGGCCTTGGCAATCACGTCATGCAGCTTACTGTTGACGGCGGGATCGCCGCCGCCCTCTCTCACGGCGATGGCTATCTCGCGCCCTATCTTGGTGAATATCTTGCCGCGTACGGCGTCGGCCTTGCCCTTCTTATGCTTTATATTCGCCCACTTCGAATGCCCCGACATGGATAATCCTCCCTTGCGCTATTGCTGACGGCCGGCTCAGTCACTCCGGCCGTTATGAATCTCTCATGGCTAGCATAACACAACAGCCGCGATAATCGCAAGCGTCTCGTCAGCCGATTTCATAATAGCCTCAATATATTGCGAACCGCGGCCGCGCGGTGGCTGACGCGGTTCTTAGCATCCGCGTTCATCCGGGCAAACGATTCGCCGTTATATATAAACAGCGGATCGTAACCGAATCCGCCCGAGCCGTCCGGCGCGAAACCGATCTCCCCCTCGCAGACGCCTTCCGCCGTCAGTGTCGGCAGTCCCGGCCTGGCCAGCGCCAACGCGCACACATAGCGGGCTAAGCGTGGGGCGGGCGTATCGCGCAGCTGTTCCAGCAGCAGCGCGTTGTTGGCCGCGTCGTCGCCGTGCTTGCCGGCGTATCGCGCAGAATACACCCCCGGCGCGCCGCCCAGCGCGTCTACGACCAACCCTGAATCGTCGGCCAGCACGGACGCGTTGAGCGCGCGGCAGACCGTCTCGGCCTTGATAGCGGCGTTATCGGCAAACGTACGCCCGTCTTCCTCTATATCGCCGGCAAATCCCGCTTCGGTTAGGGTTATCAACGTGAATCCGCCGCCCAGCAGCGCGGTCATCTCGAGGGCTTTGCCCTCGTTTCTCGTTGCGAGCACCAGGCGTTCCCGTTCCATCACAGCCATGAGCATCCCTCCGCCGCCGCGCGAATGAAACGAAACAATTAACGAAACAATTGGGAGGCGCGGCGCGCCTCCCATGTTGTCAGGAATGACTGGGTTTGTCAAGATGTAGTTATGTTTACGATGTAACGGTTAATCAAACTCTATCACGTCAGGGAACTGCACCGCCACCTGCTCGGCGTTGTTGACGAATGTGGGCCGCTCCATCGACGCGGGCGAGAATGGCTTGCCGTTTACCAGCAGCTCGACATGCTTCACGCCGGGATACTGCATGCATGTGAGCATCAGCGCGCGCAAAGCCTGCTGACCGCCGTCGCTGTTCGCCGTGACCTGTGCGAATGCCTCTGAGAAGTTGATCGTCGCTACGCCGTCCGCCACGCTGACGTCGAACAGTCCGGTTTCGCTGGGCACCGCGTTGCGCAATCCCGTCTCGGCCTTCGGCCCTTTCACCAGTTCCAGCACAGCCGTGTTGATGTCGGCCGGCGAGAATACGGCGCGGGTTACGGGCACCAGCACGCGCCCGGTCTCCGATGGGAAGTAGAGCCGAACGAGCTGCGCGTTTGCCAGGTTAGCGGACGCGTCTACGCTTTCCAGGTTCAACAGATCGCCCGTCATCGCGGTGGATATATCCGTGCCGTGGGTGAGCTTGCCGCGCTTCTGTCCGCCCACCAATATCTCCACACTGTCTACAGTTTCGAACTCGCATAACGTCTGCACGACGGAACTGACCATCATGGCCTCGCTCTGCGCGTCAGGCATACTCAGCACGTTGTCGCTAAGGTCAATACGCGCCCTGCCGCCGGCGATGTCCAGGTCGAACGTCGTCTCCCTCGGCAGCACTGTCGTAAGGCCCAACCGCGCGGCCGCAAGGTCGTTCTCATCCGACGAGATCATCATCGAGAGCGTCGCCTTCGCGATCCCGTCCGTCTTGCCGACGGCTCTGGTAACAGGTACCAGATACCCATCCGCGTCAGCGTAGTATACAGTCGTGTTCAGCACTGGTCCCGAGATCTGCGCGGTCGTAGATACGTCTGGCAGTATATCGCTTGGCGAGACGGCGAATTGATCTACTGGATACGAGGTCGCCGGGCCGATCGCCGCTAACAGCAGCACCAGCGCCGCCGCCCCGGCAATTAGCAAACGTTCGAGGTCCGCGCGCTTGATAGACAGCTTCACGTGCAATCACTCCTTTACGCGGCAAGCTTATGAGCCGGCGCGAACCGATATGATACACTAAGCCGCTTAAAAAAGTTTATTCCACGACAGATTCATGGGATGTTACGATTGAGTTGACAGTGTTGTAAAAATATAGCAATAATTTGGTACGACGAGAGGAGTTTTTCATAAACGGTTCGGAGCGGCGCCGGACAGTCGATACGAAAGGTTTGTGGAGCGCCAACTCACGGACATACTGATAATCTGCGCGTGCGCGGTGCTGTGCGGACTGGACGAGCCGGAAGGGATTGCGCCGTTTGGAAAGTTAGGGTCTGTTCGGAGAATAACGCAGTGAAGGCGGAAAAGGCGCCCTAAAATCCTGCGGGATTTTCCGAACAGACCCTAGTCAACGAACCGTAATGAACCTTCATTGCATCGCCTTTGCGTGCGGCGAAAATCCATCGCGAATCCGCCGCGAATTTTGCGCGTTAAGCGATATATCTGCAGTATGTCTATTGCAGCGCAGTCTTCGACTGCGATCTCGCTGTGTCGAATTCCGCCTCTATATCCTTCGACGGCTTCGCAGTCGCCAGCGATACGACCACTATCAACAGCGACGAGAATATAAACGCCGGCAACAACTCATAAACCCCCAGCATACCGCCCATCGGCTTCAGCGCAAACTTCCAGAAGAATACCATCACCGCGCCGCCTAGCATCCCGGCGACCGCCCCAGCCCGATTCGCGCGCTTCCAAAAAAGGCTGAATAACACCAGCGGCCCGAACGCCGCTCCGAATCCCGCCCACGCGAACGATACCACGTTAAATATAATGCTATTTTGATCCAACGCGATAACGATGCCGAATAAAGCAATCACCCCGAGCACTATCCGGCTGATGCGCAGCACCTGCTTGTCGGACGCTTCCTTGTGCAGCACGTTTTTGTAAAAGTTAACCGAAACTGCCGACGACGCGATCAGCAGATACGAGTCCGACGAACTCATCGAGGCCGCCAGTATACCCGCCATCACTAGCCCGGCAAACAACGGATGGAACAGCGTCTGCGAAGCGAGTATAAACACATTCTCGGCCTCCGACACGGTATGAAGCTGCGTCGGATACAGCGCGCGCCCCATGATCCCGATGAATACTGCAAACGCCAGCGACAGCACGCACCATATCGTCGCGATGCGCCGCGACCGCTTCAGCTCGTCGGCCTTGCGTATCGCGAAAAACCGCAGCAGCACCTGCGGCATCCCAAAGTAACCCAGCCCCCACGCCATCGTCGATATGACGGTTAGGATCCCATAAGTCCCCGCCGCGCCAAAGACAGGCGCGCCTTCTTCCGATATCGCCTGCGCGCCGCTTTCTATCGTCGGCGACGCGATGCCGAAGAAATCGAGAAATCCAGGGATATTCTTTACGTTGCCAATCACGGCGCCAATGCCGCCCGCCGACGCCAGCCCGGCGATCAGCACCGCCGCCAGCGCGAGCGCCATTATGATGGCCTGTACCAGATCGGATATGCTCTCGGCCATGAAGCCGCCTATCAACGTATAGAGCACGACTATAACCGCGCCAATAATCATTACTAACTGATAGTTTGTATTAAACAGCGTAGAGAACAGCTTGCCGCCCGCGACGAAACAGCTGCCCACATATACCGAGAAGAACACCAGTATTATCACAGACGCCATCAGCAACAGCACGGGCTTCTTCTCCTTGAACCGTCTGGAAAAATAATCCGGCAGTGTAATCGCGTCATCCGCGACGATCGAGTACGCGCGCAGGCGGCGAGACACCAGCAGCCAGTTGAGGTATGTACCTATAGCGAGACCAACAGCGGTCCAGAAAGCGTCGGATAGCCCAAACCAGTACGCAACGCCAGGCAGACCCATCAGCAGCCAGCCGCTCATGTCGCTGGCCTCGGCGCTCAGCGCGGCCACCCATGGTCCGAGGCGTCGATTACCCAGAAAGTACTCGGCGCTGGAGTTGTTCGCCCGCTTCATGGCCCAGAAACCGATGCCGACCACAACGGCCATGTAGGCGATCATCGAGGCGAGAGTCAGAACCTGATTGGAGCTCACGCGATCACATCC
>JAITDK010000207.1 GCA_031282605.1 Oscillospiraceae bacterium | reverse complement strand
ATGTCCGTCTTGAACGTGTGTTCGAGCTTTGTCATGACAATCCCTCCTACGCTATTGTAGCGTATCGGCGGGTGGATTGCAACGACGTATCTATGAATGCAAGCATTTTGCCGCGGCGGCGTGAGCGTTTCCTTGACAGCATACGCGCGTGATGTTATGCTGGCCAAGTAAAATTCTAGCGAAGAAGAGGCGGCGATTGACGTACCAAACATACGAATTATGACGCCCTCCGACATAGACGCGGCTATTCGATTATGGCGCGATACCCCCGGCATGGGTCTGAGCGTCCATGACGACAACCCCGAGGCCGTCGCTCGCTTCATAGAGCGTAACCCGAGAACCTGCCTCGTCGCAGACGATGGGCAAGGGCTGTTGGGTTGTGTGCTATGCGGTCACGACGGTCGGCGCGCCACTATATACCATTTGGCCGTGCGTCAAGACGCGAGGCTGCGCGGCGTCGGAAAGGCTCTTGTCACGGCGTGCGCGTCGGCCATGTCCATGGAAGGGATCGACAAATTGCGGCTGCTTGTGTTCAAAACGAACGAGGGCGGTAACGCGTTCTGGGAATCCATCGGCTTTCATGCGCGCGATGATGTGGTATACAGGGATAAGCGCAGCAAGGAAAATAAAGAAAGTAAAGCGAGCTTCCTTTTTAACGGCGAATGTGATATAATGAAGTCATTAAATGTCGAATCTCGCGATTGCTAGTCTTGATGATGGGATGGGGGGTGCGGCCGTATGCGCCATCACGTTATATCCGTCATGCTGGCGTCGGTGCTCCTCATGTACGCCACGTCGGGGTTTGGCGCGGACGAACCGTCTATCACGCCGACATACCGCGCGCTGCTCATAGCGTGCGACGAATACGTGACATACCCCGACACAACGCCCACGGCGCATAATAACCTGCTGGCGATGGAGTCGCTTCTGGAACGGGACGAACGCAGCTTCGTAATCCGCCGCCAGGATGGTATCACCCAGAGCGCGGAGGCTCTGCGCGCGGCAATCCAGTATGCGTTCAAGGACGCCGTCGAAGGCGACGTTTCTTATTTATATATCAGCGCGCACGGCGACTTCAACGCCGATTATCCCAATCCTCAAGGCGAACTGATCCTATCCGACGGAGCGGAAGAGGCGCGGATCGGCGCGCAGACGCTGCAATCCATGCTCGACCCGATCCCCGGCGTAAAACTGCTGATCGTCGACGCGTGCAATTCAGGCGCGCTGATCGGCAAGGGCGTCTCGCTTAACGACGTTCCGGAGCGGGTCGCGGGGGCGTTCGCATCACCCGCATACAAGGCGCTGGTCTCATCCGGCGGAAGCGAGCCTAGCTGGTACTGGCGTTCCGACGCGGACGGACCGCCGCTGGGCAGTTCATACTTTACGATGGCGCTGGCGGAGGGCGCTGGCTATAACGGCGAGTACGCGGCCGACCGCAACCGTGACGGCAGCATCACGCTGGACGAACTATACCAATACCTGCGCGTCAGCTATGCCGCCGCAACGGCGCAGGTCACGCCCATAGAGGATGATTTCGTAGTATTTCAGTATGATATAAAAGCGGAAGAAGCGCCCGCCGCGCCGCTGAGCGGGTTTGTGTTCGACCGCACGGTGCTTAACGCCGCGTCGCCGCTGATCCGCTTCTCATTCACGGTCAGTAAACGGACACGCGTGGGTTATCAGCTCGTGTTTATGCGCGACGGCGTGTGGAACTGGCAGGAGGCAGCGGTCTGGCTCGATACCGACGACAACCCGGACAACAAGAACGGCTATGTCACGCCAGGCCGTAAAACCCGTTCGCTGTCGCTGTCGGACGTCTCGCAGAGCGACTGGGGCTACGCTATGCTCAACGTAATCCGCTACGAGGCGGGACGTCCCATCGTATGCGCCAGTCGCGTCATATCGGTGCAGCCGATGATAGGCGACCCAGGGCTGGCCGTCAAGGCGATTGCGCCCCGCTCCAGATCGACGGGCGCGTATGATCCGTCGCGCGGATCGCTGACCGTATGGGTGGGGCACACGTTCCCGGTGTCACTGACCGTCAATATTACACGGCTGGATAACGATGGCGGCGACGTCAAGACCGTGCGCTGGCTGTCGGTCAACCAGGCCGCGCGACCGCAAGGCTTGTCGCCCAGCGGCAGCCTATTCTACTGGGACGGCAGGGATCAGAACGGCGAGTCCGTCGAACCTGGAGCGTACAGGATCACTGCATCGGCGCGCGTCGGTCAGCAGAGTTTTTCGACGGCGTATATCATTAACGTCGCAGATCCGACACGCCCAGACGCATCGTTCTCGGACGGCGGCGAGCTTCGCTAAAAACTGCCAGTCAAAATTAACAGATTGGTTACAGATTGTACAACCGGACATGATATAATGATCGCAGTTGAATGAGTGGTAGATTAGTGGTCGAAAGGAAGGCGTTAAAGCGGGATGATAGAGATCCAGGGACTTAGCAAACGCTACGGGAACAAGTACGCCATACAGAACGTTACATTCACAATCCAGAAGGGCGAGATACTCGGCTTCCTGGGGAGGAACGGCGCGGGCAAAACCACCACCATGAATATCGTGACGGGCTACATATCGGCCAGCGAGGGTCGGGTGCTGCTGGACGGCCACGATATCCTTGAGGAACCGCGCGTGGTCAAGCGCCGCATCGGCTACCTGCCCGAACAGCCGCCGCTCTACATGGATATGACGGTGGACGAGTATCTCAAGTTCGCGTGCGCGATCAAGGAGGTCAAGCCCGGCGCGGTGAAGGCGCACCTGAACGACGTGTGCGAGCTGGTCAAGATACAGGACGTGCGCAAGCGCCTGATCAAGAACCTGTCCAAGGGATATAAGCAGCGCGTCGGACTGGCCCAGGCGCTGATCGGCAACCCGGAGATGATCATCCTTGACGAACCGACCGTGGGTCTCGATCCGCGCCAGATACTGGAAATCCGCTCCCTGATCAAGCGGCTGGGGCAGGATCATACGGTCGTACTGTCCAGTCATATCCTCACCGAAGTGGCGGACGTGTGCGAACGCGTGGTTATCATCAACAAGGGCAAGATCGTCGCGCAGGATAAGCTGGGCAGCCTGACCTCGGACGTGGGCGACACGTTCCGAATAACGCTGAGAGTGGCGGGTCAGGAAAACGAGATCAAGCGCACGCTGCGCTCGCTGGAAGGCGCGCGTTATGTCGACAGCCTGGGCGTTAAGGAAGACGGTTCATACGACTTCATGGTCGAAACCGACCGGTCGATGGATATAAGGAGGCCGCTGTTCAACACGCTGGCCAAGGCCGGACTGCCGATATTGATGCTGCGTCCCGCCGACATCACGCTGGAAGATATATTCCTCAAATTAACCGGCGACAGCGAGGAGGCCTGAGCCATGATTGCCGTTTGGAAGCGCGAACTGCAAAGCTACTTCATGACCCCGATCGGATATGTGTTCGTCGGGTTTTTCCTGCTGGTAAGCGGGATATTGTTCACGTTCAACAACCTGATGAGCGGTAGCGGCGACGTAGCCGCTATGCTCAGCTCGTTCACGATGATACCGATATTCCTCGCGCCCATACTGACTATGCGTCTGTTCTCCGAGGAGCGCAAGAACAAGAGCGAGCAGCTGCTGCTCACATCTCCCCTATCGCTGACCTCCATCGTGATCGGCAAGTTCCTAAGCGCGCTGACCGTCTGGCTGCTCACTCTGATCGGTACGTTTCTTTACGTGCTGATCATCGGCAGTTATGGTCGGCTGTATTGGGGCGAGATCATCTCCAGCTACATAGGATTCTTCCTTATGGGCGGGTGCTTCATCGCAGTGGGAACGCTGATCTCCGCCGTGACGGAGAATCAGGTATCGGCGGCGGTGATATCGATAGGCATAAACTTCTTCATCTGGGTCATCGACTCGGTGATATACGTGGTGCCCGTCGCGTTCGTGTCAACGGTGCTCCAGTGGTTCTCACTGTACGAGCGATATGATCCTTTCGCGCGATCGCAGCTGGGCTTCTCCGGGATACTGTATTTCCTGTCGTTTATGACCGCGTTCCTGTTCCTGACGGTTCGCGTCATAGACAAACGCAGATGGAGCGAGGGATGACTGAATGAAGATGAAGCTGAAATTCTTGAGCGACCGCCGCCTGCGTTACGGCGGATACGCGGTCATAGCGACCGTGCTGGTAATCGCCGCGCTGGTGGTGGTCAATATCGCCGTCAAGGCGGGCGAAGACAATTGGGCGTTGCGATTGGACTTGAGTTATAACAGTATCACCAAGTTCTCCGACTCGACCAAGAACGCGCTGGCGGAGCTGAGTCAGCCCGTCACATACTACGTGATGTCAGCGCCGGGATCCGAGAACGCGCAGCTGATGGAAGTGCTGGATCGTTTCCGTGCGTCGAACGACAACATAACCGTCACGACCGTCGATCCGGACAAAAATCCCGGTCTGGTCAACAAGTTTCGCGGCGCGTCGTCCACGCTGGGCAACAGCACGGTAGTAGTCGCCAACGCGGACGAAACGCGGTTCAAGGTGTACACCTATTACGATATGATCAACATATCGACGGATCAATCGACCGGGCAGGCGTACATATCCAGTTACAAGTTCGAACAGTCGCTGGCGCAGGGTCTGCTGTATGTCACTAGCAACCAGTCGTTCACCGCTTACTTCATGGACGGGCATGGTGAGACGGCCATAACCTCGCTCTCCGCGCTGACCACGCTGCTGAATGACAACAACTATGACACCGCGACGTTGCCTCTAGGCGCGGATGCACCCGACCCGACGTCGAGCGTGATATTCATCGTCAATCCGCAGCGCGACATAGACGATCAAACCCGCGAGTCGCTGATGAACTACGCGCAGTCGGGCGGCGGATTCATATTCGCCTGGGGCGTCACCACGCCGGCGGATCTGCCCAACTTCCAAGCGCTTCTGGATTACTACAACACCGGGTTTGAGAATGGCGTAGTCGTGGCCAACATAGACGACGCGTCTCAGTATTACTATTCCCCCATCTATCTGCTGGCGACTATCGGGGAGCATGACGTCACCCAGCCGTTGATCGACGCGGGCAGCGCGTATATACTGGCGATGCAGTCCCTCGCGATCAAGCCGCCGGAGATGGTCAAGAACGAGGTGACCATAACGCCGCTGCTGTCGTCCGGAGCCGGATCGTTCCTGGCCGACCCGAACGTGCAGCGAACCGACTGGAAACGCGGCGCCGACGAACCAGCCGGACCATTCGACATGGCGACCGCGATACTGCGTCACAACTTCGCAGATTCGACTAAGGAAAGCCGCGCTATAGCGCTGGGCAGCGTGAACGCGCTGGCCTCGTCCGAGGCGCTGAACCTATTCAGCAACGGCGAGTTCATCATGTCCGCGCTCAAGTGGGCGGCCAAGGACGACGCGGTCAACCTGTCCGTCATGTCCAAGCAGGCGGCGCGCAGCCAGCTGCAGATCACGACGCAGTCGGAGATATACCTGCTGGCGGGTCTGTCGATCCTGCTGCTGCCGCTGATAACGCTGGCCGCCGCCTTGGTTGTTACGCTGCGCAGGAGGCACCTGTAATGGACGAGAGAATGGATGAGAAGGAACGATCCCCTCTGCCGTCAACGGACGCCGTCTCCCCTGAAGACCCGTCGGGGAACGGCACAGCGCGAGACGACGACAAGCCGCTGTTCTCAGCCGATATAAAGAATCTTAAGAAAAGCCATACCTCCGGCGGAAAGGGCGGTCGTCTGCGTGGATTCATATGGGCGCTGGCCGCGGTGATACTGGCCGGCGGCGTGTACTTCGCGTCGATATACCTGAAGCCCGCGCCGGTAGAGGTCGAGCAAACCCCTGCCGTAACCGCCGAACCATCATACCTGCTGGTGGATAAGCCGAAGGCGGACTTCATATCCGCGACGGTCGAGGTTCCGGGTCAGCAGCTGTACACCATGACATACAACGGTTCGACGTTCGCGATAGAGGGTATGCCCCAATTCAAGCTGGATCAGACGAAGGCGTCCAACCTGTGCACGAGCGTCACCTACCTTTATGTGAACGACATCGAGAGCAACCCGGCCGATCTGGCGGTATACGGCCTAACCGAACCGAAGGCGAAGGTAACGGCGCGCTACAACGACGGCTCGTCGCGGGTATTCCTGCTGGGCGACGAGGCTCCGAGCGGATACCGCTACTACTTCAAGGAAGAATCCAGTCCGAAGATATACACGGTCTACTCGTCGACAGGCGAACGGTACACGGCCGCGCTGGCCAGTATGCACACCACGCCCGCCTGGACTATCGCGCAGGAGGCCATCCAACGCCTGAAATTGACGCGGCAGGACGGCTCCGTTGTCGAGACGCAGCCCAACCAAGGCACGGCGATAGGCATCAACGCGATAGAGTTGGTGCAACCGTTCAAGTACGAGGTGGACGGCGAGCGTATTGGCGAGGTTTATACAAACATAATCGCGCTGAAGCTGGCGGGGTTTGAGGCGGATCCCCAGCCGGAGACGCTCGGGTTGTACGGGCTGGATCAGCCGCGCTACATACTGGATGTATACGGCCCCGCGCCCAGTCCGACG
This sequence comes from Oscillospiraceae bacterium, assembly GCA_031282605.1. GTDB lineage: Bacteria > Bacillota > Clostridia > Christensenellales > Aristaeellaceae > BNUH01. The sequence goes on along the minus strand of JAITDK010000207.1, from coordinate 5,217 downwards.
CCTGTTCCGACGCCGAAGCCAACGCTGGCACCGGGTTCCACTGCAACACCTGTTCCGGCGGTAACGCCGACGCCGTCGCCCACGCCAATACCCACGGTTCTGCCAGACTCAGGCGGCGAACCTGAGGCATGGCTGCTGCATCTCCAGGTAGGCAATCAGAAGAACGACACTCAGACATATGTGAGGGTTGGAGACGATCCCGCCGTATACCTGATGGACAGCGCGACGCTGTCGTTCCTGTCGAACATGACCGCGCCTATGCTGGTTGACCGGTTCGCGAACATTATCAACATCCAGAAGGTGGACGCGATTGAGATCAGCGGCATGGGGCTGAATGAGCGGGCGGAGATCAGCCGCCAGCCGTCGGTCAACGCGGACGGCACGCCGCGCCTGGACGGCAACGGCAAGCAGATGACGGACGACACGTTTACGCTGAACGGCGAACCTGCGGATGATTCCACGTTCCGCAAACTGTACCAGATCATAATCGGCACTCGAGTGGACGGAGTGATACCGGAAGGGAAGACTCCGGAGGCGGATACGGCGGCGACTCTGACCATACGCTACACTCTCAACGAGGTGCGCGAAACCGAGACCATCGAATACCTGCCCTACGACGCGGATCACTACGCGGTGCGGCGTAATGGCGAGACGCTGTTCTACATCCTGAAAACGCGCGTGCAGCAGATACCCGATGCTCTGGACGATTATCACAATGGGACGTTTGATCCGGCGAAGTACGGTGTGTAGCGATGGTGTTTAGCGGATGATTGAAACAAAAAAGCGAGTATCGGGCGGCCTTGAAAGGCCGCCCATTGTTATCGGCAGTATGCGCGGCCCGCTGCTGCTGCTGGCGACGGCGGTTATATGGGGAACGGGGTTTGTGGCGCAGCGGATGGGCATGAGGCAGCTGGGTCCGCTGACGTTCGGCGCGGCGAGGTTCACGATAGCGTCAATCGCGCTGGGAATACCGACGTACCTACTAAGGCATGTGCGAAAAACGGCGGGTGCGCTGCCGCTGAAGGGGTCTATGCGCGGCGGGATCGTGTGCGGCGTGATACTGTTCGCGGCGTGCACTGCGCAGCAGGTAGGGTTGGTTACGGCGTCGGCGGGGAAGGCTGGCTTCTTGACCGCGCTGTATATAGTGGCGACGCCCATGCTGGGAACGCTGCTGGGTCAGCGTTCAAGCAAGGCGATGTGGGGTGCGGTAACGCTGGCGCTGATAGGGATGGCGTTGCTGTGCTGGCAGAGCGGCTCGGGTCTGGAAACGGGCGATATATGGCTGATCGTATGCGCGGTGATATACGCAGGGCATATCCACGCAGTGGCGCGGTTCGCGGCGAGCATCGATAATCTGATGCTGTCATGGATACAAACGACGGTATGCGCGCTGTGCACAGTGGTTGCGATGCTGATTGTCGAGAGGCCGGTGTGGGTTGACATAGCGGCGAGCTGGCAGCCGATAATATACGGAGGTGTGTTGCCGATCGGCATAGCGTACACCCTGCAGGTGTTCGGTCAGCGCGGGGCGCATCCCGCCGTAGCGTCGCTGATAATGAGCCTGGAGTCGGTATTCGCGGCAGTGTTCGGTCGAGTAATACTAGGCGAGGTGATGACTGGTCGACAGACAGCGGGCGCAGCGTTAGTATTTATAGCGTCCGCGGCAGCCACCCTCATAGGCGAGCGGAAGTCGGAGAATTAGCCCCAATGTCATTAAGGTAAGCGCCAAGTCAGCCCGCAGGCATTCTGTACCGGCAGCTGCACGATTCCGCTGGGCGCATTTTCCTTGGGCTCGTGCGTCCAGGACGTATTGGAACCATTGAGCGCGAAATCTGCCGATACGATGCCTCTTCGCGCTGATCGCGGCCATTGACGCCGCGACACGAACTGCCATCGCCCAGTTTCAAGAACAACAGGGTTTGTTATAACCGCGTTACAACAAACCCTCATAAAACGCCGGTTCATTCATCGCCAGCTCTGTAATTCCGAGAGATGCGCACGCTCCTGCTCGAGTATATTCGACAATTGATCGCGACGCTCGTTTAGCGTTTCCGACCATTGACCATCCTCGCCGCCGGACGCGGGCCGCACTAACTGTTCGATTATTTGCTTGATCAATTGTTCATAATAGTCGATGGAATCGTTTTCCGCCTGAATCATCGAATCCAGCGTCGCTTCCCCGGATGTGAACGCGCCCTCGTACGCCATCTGCATCAACCCGCCCGGTATGTATGCCTCAGACGCCAGCGCCGACGCCAGCGAGCCAATCGTCTCGTCCGGCTGATCCTTATCGCCGCAGCCGCGCAAGGATTCGAAATAACTCAGATGCTGCCGCTCTTCTTCCATCATTCGCAGAAACAGCGCGCGCGATTCATCGTCGGCGGCCATCGTCGACGCGCGCCTGTACAGCCCGATTCCGCGCCGTTCAATCCCGCACGCTATTTCGATCGCGTTCGTCGTCGCATTTGTTTTGTTTTCCATCATACCTCACCCCCTTAACATCCGTGCAAACCGCCGGTTCACGGCCAAAAAATAAACACCGGCGCGGAGGGGATCGCGCCGGTTCCACAGCGAGCACGCTGCACTCTTGAAACTTCATTCATAAGACGCGGTGTTGAATGAAATTCTTCCCGACAAACACAAATAATAAAAAGAAAAGTGGATAAAAAAACGCGCGGCGGAAGGGGGATCCGCCGCGCGAGTTTGGGGGGATAGATATAGGAGGAGCACATCTATCAGCTGTTTGAGGCCGTTCGAGCCACGCTTGAAACTTCATTCATAAAACGCCGCAGTACGACGGAATCATCCCGCCTTCGCGCGCGGATGCGGCAGAATTTTAAGAAAGTATGACGGATAATAATTGTTGATAACCGCGTCTCAAAACCATGTGGATAACGCGCGATCAGAAACGGGTTTGCACAGCGGGTTTTTCACTGTATTCACCGGGTTGTGCACAGCGCGTCCCCGATTTGTGAATGAAAACGAATTGTTATCCACAATCTTATCAACATTCAGGTGGAAGTTGTGGATAAATAAGCGTTGCGATCACATCACTGTTTGTCATATATCTGTAATATATTCCAGCAAGCAACACACGCCGTTGCTGAGCGAGATTTCCATGTTGCTGATAGGGCTGAGCGCGTCTGCGGCCAGGTCATTCAACTGTTCCGTTGCGGCGGCGGACGGGCTGAGAGCAAAACCACTGCGCAGTGCGGCCTCGAGGGCGTCCACATAGTCGCCCATGCCATACTGCAACGTGGCTAATCCATTCAGCACGCCCTCGAGCAGGACAAGAACATCTGGGGGACAACCGTTAGGCTTAGGGCAAGCGCGGCGGCGGATCGCCTGCATATTATTAACCCCTCCCGCTATAGTATATCTATTATATCGGTGTATAGTCATGTATATACTATATGCGCGGGGCGCAGGGAGGTTACGCGTGCGATGTCCGCGGCGCTCTTTTCGGTGACATGCTTTTTGATTATCCGCCATAGAGTATACGGATATAACTGAGGAGGGCGGATCATGCGCATAGGGAAGCGGCGAGCCATCCGTCACGCGCAACAGTTGGGGTTGCCGGAGGACGTCGTGCTAGGTCTGCCCCGATTGGTGCTGCACGGGAATACAAGCATGACGCTGGAGAATCACCATGGCGCGTTGGAGTACAGCTCAACCCATATACGCATGATGACCAACCTGGGCACACTGACAATACTGGGCAAGGATATGTCGCTGACGCGCATGGGCCGCCACGACATGATGCTGCGCGGGGAGATAAAGACTGTCAGCTTCGACGGCGCCGGTGACGCGGGCGGAACCGCCGGATCGAGCATCGGCTCTAGTACGGATGTGGATAAGAGGCGATAGACTATGCGCGTCGGAACGGTGCGGTTCGCCCTGGAGGGATTGTCGCTGGAGCGATTGCTGAATCAATGCGTGGATGCGGGGATCATACTCTCGGATGTTCAGCGTCCGAAGGTGCGCGTGATCACGGCCACGGTATCCAGCGGTCAATTCAAGTACATAAAAAACCTGGCCAAGAAAAACGACTGGAAGCTGACCGTGCGCAAGGTGACCGGTCTGCCGAGGCTGCGCGAGTTCGCTTGGCGGCGCGCCGTTCTGGTCGCCGGGACGCTGGTGTTCATAGCGGTATCGTGGTACCTGTGCAACTGCATATGGTCGATCCAGATTCACGGCGCGGGTCCGTACCTGGGCGAGGTTCGCCAAGTGTTGTTGGATAACGAGATAACGCCGGGTCGGTTCAACATGAACGTGGACGTCGAGGAACTGCGCACGCTGCTGGCGCGGCGGTTGAGCGGGCTGGCGTGGGTCAGCGTATCCGTTGACGGGGTTCGGCTAAAGGTATACTGCGTGCAGGGCGTGCCGCGCGCCGAATCCGATCTGGCCGACGCTCCAAGGGACATATACGCCTCGCGGGACGGGGTGGTCGAATCCGTGCGGATAGCGGCGGGCACCGCGCAGGTAAAGCAGGGCGACGCGGTGCATAAGGGTCAATTGCTGATTAAGGGCGAGGAACGCGCGTGGGGCGAGTCGGTCAACGCGGTGGCGGCGCGCGGCGAGGTGCTCGCGCGGGTATGGTATACGGCGGAATCCATCATACCGGCGACGGAGACTGTGTCTATCCCCAATGGCGAATTGACGGAGCGTAAGGTATATGTTACGCCGTGGTACGAGTGGTCGCCATGGCCGCCGCCGGCGTTCGAGGATTCCGAGGCTGTCGACTCGCAGGCGCGCTATGTACTGATCGGCGCGATACTGCCCATTTGGCTGCGCCTGGAGGAGTATGAGCCGGTTAGGTTGGTCAGCCAGCCGCGCGACGAGGCCGAGCTGAAGTATGAGTCCGCGCTGGCGGCGCTGCGCCTAGCGCAAGAGGCGGCGGGACTCGACAAGCCTATTGTTGACAAATGGGTGGAATATAGTATGATAGATAATGTGCCGGAATTTGGTATGAATCCTGGAATGAAGGCGCATCTTACGCTGGAGGTTATGGAGAATATCGCAAAATGACCCCGGAGAATTCATATATGAATGTATAGCGGAGGCGTATGCGTTGCCTGGATCATTAAGCAGGAGGCTGGACGTGGACAGCCTGGAACAGGCGCTGCAGCTGTTCGGCGTCAACGATGAGAATATTCGTGCGCTGGAGCAGGAGACCGGCGCCGCGATAGCTCTGCGCGGCGAGGAGCTGACGTTCAC
>JAITDK010000302.1 GCA_031282605.1 Oscillospiraceae bacterium | reverse complement strand
GAATGCAAGCAGCGTAATTATGCCACAATGAAGAATAAGAAGAACGACCCGGATCGCATCACGCTGAAGAAATACTGCCGCTTCTGCAAGAAGCATACCGAGCATCGCGAGACTCGCTAGGTATTGCGCCACTACCCGCTATGATATGAAAACGGAGGCAAGACCATGTCCCAGGATAACGGCACGAATGGAAAAGACAACAAGGGCTTGACCGCCAAAGGCGCGCCCGCCAAGGCCGCGCACGACAAAAAGTCCGCCGGCGCGAAGGCCAAGCCGAACGGCTGGCAACGCTTTGCGAATGGTCTGGCCGCCATACCCAAGCGGATTAAGAAGTCCGTGCTCAACACGGTCGCCGAGTTGAAGAAGGTCACGTGGCCGACCAAACAGGCCTTGATCAACTATTCGCTCGTGGTCATCGTGTTCATGGTGCTGCTGGCGATCGTGGTCGGCGTGCTGGATCTGGGCGCGTCCGCGCTGGTCAAGATGATCATCCGGGTGTAGTATGGCCGAGATAGCTACGGATACACGGATGCTGGAGTGGTATGTCGTCCATACCTACTCCGGATACGAGAACAAGGTGAAGGTGAACCTTGAGAAGACCGTTGAGAACAACGGTCTGCAAGATTTGGTTCACGAGGTCATCGTCCCTGTCGAAGAGATTGAGGAGATCAAGAACGGCAAACGGCGCATGGTGTCGCATAAACTCTACCCCGGTTATGTGCTGGTGCATATGATCATGACCGACGAGAGCTGGTATATCGTGCGCAACACGCGGGGCGTAACCGGGTTCGTAGGCCCTGGATCGAAACCCATTCCGCTAACCGACGACGAGGTCGCGAATATGCTCGGCGGCGGGCATCTGTCCAGCATAATGGTCGATGCCGCCGTGGGCGAGAATGTGCGCATACTCTCCGGACCGCTGGAGAATTTCACAGGCCTGGTCGAGGCGATTGACGAAGTGCGCATGAAGGTTCGCGTCAAGGTTTCCATGTTCGGTCGCGACACGCCTATCGAACTGGAGTATGACCAGATCGAGCGCGTCTGATCCCCGGTGTGCGGTTCAGGATGCGGTTTTGGTCGTTTTAATCGGCGGTAAAGCCGCGGTTTGGATTCGCGGCAAGGTGGGAGGGACGGCAAATCAATCAGCCGCCCTGTTATAACCACGTTTAGGAGGAGTTACTATGGCGAAGAAAATCACCGCCGTCGTTAAGTTGCAGCTCAACGCCGGCAAAGCCACGCCCGCGCCGCCCGTCGGCTCGGCGTTAGGCCCGACGGGCATCAATATCCCCGGATTCTGCAAAGAGTTCAACGAGCGCACGGCCAAGCAGGCGGGTATGATCATCCCGGCCATCATCACGGTCTTTTCGGATCGTTCGTTCACGTTCATCCTGAAGACGCCGCCCGCGCCCGTTTTGATAAAGAAAGCGCTTAACATTGAGCACGGATCGGCCCGTCCCAACAAGGATAAGGTCGCCAAGATCACCCAGGCGCAGATGCGCGAGATCGCGGAACTGAAGATGCCCGACCTGAACGCGGCCAGCATCGAAGCCGCGATAAGCATGATAGCCGGAACCGCCCGCTCAATGGGCATCACCGCCGAGGCGTAAGGAGGGATGAGACGATGATTCACGGCAAGAAATATCAGGACAGCCGCAAGCTGATCGATCGGCTCACCGCATACGATCCGGCTGACGCTATCGCCCTGGCCAAGAAGACCGCAAAGGCGAAGTTCGACGAGACCATAGAGATATCCATACGGCTGGGCGTCGACCCGAGACACGCGGATCAGCAGGTTCGCGGCGCGGTCGTGCTCCCCAACGGGACGGGCAAGATCGTTCGCGTGCTGGTATTCGCAAAGGGCGATAAGGCCAAGGAAGCCGAGGCCGCAGGAGCGGACTTCGTGGGCGCGGAGGATATGGTCGCCAAGATACAGGGTAACTGGTTCGGGTTTGACGCCTGCGTCGCGACTCCGGATATGATGGGCGTCGTGGGACGCTTGGGTCGTATCTTAGGGCCGAAGGGATTGATGCCCAACCCGAAGTCCGGCACGGTCACGCAGGACATCGCGCGCGCGATCGCTGACATCAAGGCCGGTAAGGTCGAATACCGCGTCGATAAGACGTCCATCATTCACTGCCCGATCGGCAAGGCGTCCTTTGAAAATGAAAAGCTCGCCGAGAATCTCAGCGCGCTTATGGACGCCGTCGTAAAGGCGAAGCCATCAGCCGCCAAGGGTACGTACCTGCGGTCGATCGTGCTGTCGGCCACGATGGGCCCCGGCGTCAAGGTCAATCCGCTGAAATTCTAATCAAGATAAACACAACCCCGCCTGTTGTAGGCGGGGTTGTTTGTGTTGCATTTACTAACGCTTGATGAGATAATGGGTCATATTGGATGTTCATTGCCGTTTATTGGAAGGAGAGCATCATGAAAACCATCATCACGTATTACTCCTACTCCGGACACACGAAGAAGCTGGCGACCGAGTTGGCCGCGAAGGAATCCGCCGATATCCATGAGATTGTCGAAGAGAACCGCCCGGCTAGGCTCAAGGCGTACACCAGCGGCATCCTTGATGTGATGCGAGAGAAATCGTGGGCGATAAAACCGACGTCCATCGCGTGGGACGAGTATGATCAAATCATACTTATGTCCCCGGTGTGGGCCGGTAATCCACCGCCGCCGATCCGCGCGTTCATCGACACACTGCCATCCGGCAAAGCCATATCGGTCACGATGGTCGCGGCCAGCGGCAAGGCGGACTGTAGGGAAAAGCTGGGGTCGCTGATCAATGGTAAAGGCAGCTCGATGAATGAATTCAAGGTCGTTAAGGCATAGGCTGTTTTACGGTGGGGGGGCGATTGGCCCCCCCTCTTTCGTCGCGAAGGATGGTTATTGAATGGAAGGCTGGGAGGGTTGGGAAGGCTGCTACTGAGAGTCGGACGCGCAATTATACTTGCTGGTGTTTCATGGCGGCGGTATCGGCGTTACCTGCGATTGCGCGCATAACGGCCCCGTAGGCTCGATCTTCTTGCAGTTGTCGGCGGTCAGCGTGTTCGTCACGCAGCACAGCGCGCACGCCAGCGGATCGGCGACGCCCACCATCTTGCAGCGCACATAGTCGACGCTGCCGGCGGCCTCCTCCGCGTTCGGCCACATACCGCCGCCTGTTATCCCTAGCGCTCTATCCAGCGCTTCGCTCTGCAGTTCGGTCATAAACGCCGCGTACGTCTGAGCGTCACTCAACGCCGTCAACACATCCAACAGGTGCGATACCGCCTCATCCGGGATAAGCGACGCCTCGTCCTGAATAAAGTATGGCGAATCTATATGGTCAATATCGGCTCTCGCCGGAACGTCGTTTGATTTTGCATAATCATAGTCCACAGTCTTCACTCCAGTTAATAGTCAAAAAGAATAAATGAGACCAAAGACGCCGATTATGTCGGCGTCTTTACGGTATTGCGCGCTGGGGCGAACGGCGTGCCCTTGTCAGGGACGACAGGATTCGCCGTGTTTTTCGGCGAGCATATAGACTTCGACGCACCTGTTTTCCCTAAAGACTCGGGCTTAAACGGATACCGCTCGTTGCCGGGCTTCCGCGGCGGAACAGGCCTTCCTTGCAATGGCTGGCGCTCAGGCTGCGCATACATAGGCGGACGCGGCGTCGGCGCCGCTGTCGGCGCGACGTATGGCACTTTGCCGCCCGATGGCACTGTTTGACGCGGTGCGCGAGAATGTTTCGGCGCGCCGCTCTTGTTCATCGCGCTTAGGATAGATTCGACTATTTGGGCTTTAGGATCCGGCGTAACGGGTCGTGTATAGGGTTTTGTCGGCACGGGTTGTCGGAAGGCAGACTCGGCGACAACCTCTATGGATTCGGCGGCCGGTTCGACTACCTCGTCAATGGGTTCGGCGGCCGGTTCGACTATCTCGTCAATGGGTTCGGCGGTCGGTTCGACTGCTTCATCGACGGATTCGACTACCGGTTCGCCGACTGTTTCAACAACTGTTTCGACAATCCCAACGGCGGGCTCGACAATCTCTTCAACTATCTCGGCGGCAGGTTCAATAGCCTGGGCGATAGGTTCCGCGATCGTTTCATATGCTTGCTCGAGAATAGGTTCAGCCGCTTCGATGACCTCAATGATCGACCCGCCAGCCTCGGCGATCGGCTCCATGATCGACTCAATGATCGGTTCGCCAACCGCCTCAACGATTGGGCTGACTGCGTCCGGAATGTCCGGGAACGACACGCCTGCCGTGTCGATAAACGGACCCATCGCGCCTACATACTCCGCAGGCGTAACCGCGCTTCCGGGCGGTGCGGACGAGTATGGTTCCATAATAATCGCTTCCCGCCAAACTGTCTTGTCGCTGACGGGTGCTGGAGGTATCCTAATACCAAATCTATTCATTTTCCTATCACCTGACTTGTTTGATTTCATAGCGTCGTCCGCGGTATGCTCGTTGGCAAACGCTTGCTTGGCGTCTACGAACCGCGATACCTGCTCGTATACGGCGCCGCTGGCTGTAACCACGCGATGCCGGATGTTTCGCCCCTGTTCGCGCCTTTTCGAGTCGGTAACGCGCGACGCGTCCTCACGTATTTGGATAGGCGGCGGCAAGGACGGGACGTGGTCGCGCGCCTCGCGAGCCGCTTGTTTTTCGCGGGTGGGACGCGCGGGTTCATAATGCTTACGCTTAACCCGGCGATCCATATCGACATGCTTTGCGACAACGGGGGTGGGACGCTCGCGTTCCGGCTTGGGCGGCTCATCCTTAACGGGTATTTCGACGAACTTAAGTCCATCGTATCGATAGGCGCGCGACTTGCGTCCCGACACCTCGGTGAACGTGTAGAAGTCCGGCATTGAGCCACCTCCCGCTTCATTGAAACCCCGATTGAACAAAGGATCTTACGACCAATGTATGCGCGTGCGTCCCAAATGTGTACGACGGCCCGTCGTTGTCATAGAGCGCCGTCATAAACCGCAACCGCCCGCTTCCTGTCGAACGCCTGACTCTATTCGCGGCGTGAATCGACCGCTATATGCGTTGTTAAACTCTATACTTCCATTCAGCGGCTCAATTTAACGGCGTCAACGGCGCCAACGAACGACTGATATTGGCCGCCGATGAAATCGTACAAATTCGTATGGGAACCTGCGGTTCCGGCGAACCGTGATGGTTATGAATGGCCTTGAATGATCTCAATCGAACTGTTTTTCTTGGTGAACGCCGCGCTTAACGCGTGGCTTATGGTTCTTGCGCTTCGATGGTTGGACGCGGGCAGGCCTAACGGGAAGCGCGTCGCGCTGTCGGCCGCGCTGGGAGGCGTCTACGCGTGCGCGGCATGGATGAACGCGACGCTGCCGCTGCGAGGCGCGATGGTATCGCTCCCTGTGGCGCTGTTGATGGCAAGGATAGCGGGGCAGTCTCAGCGGTTCCGCGTAACGCTGAAAGCGACTGGATTCTTTCTGGCCGCGGCCGCCATGACTGGCGGCGCCGCGTACGCGATAACGAACATTGCGCCGGGGATCCATCCTATGCTGGCCGTGTTGCTTTCGTGCGCGATCGCGGGGATTGCGGCGCGTGCGTTCGTCGGGAGCCGGAGGAAGGCGCGGCTGACCTACGGCGGGGTTCGCCTGCGGTTCCGGGAGGCGCAGTGGGCGTTCGAGGCGGCGGTGGATACCGGCAATCAAGCCATCGATCCATACAGCGGGCTGCCGATAATAGTCATGCGCCATGAAGACGCCGTAAAGCGATTCCCGTCGCTCAACACAGGCGCCTTGCCAGAGGGTATGCGCCTAATCCCCGTTCGAACCGTATCCGGCACGGCCTTGCTGCCATGCTTTACACCGGAGGTGCTTACATGGAACGGGCAACCGATTCAGGCCGCAGTCGCGGTCGCCCCGCGCGGACTGATCACCGTAGCGCTCGCGCCGTCGTGCCTGACCGAGGCAATGGAGCAGCAACCGCACCGGTTAAGGAGGACGTTAGCATGATTAACCCGCAGGAAACGCCCGATCAATCCCATCAGCCCGACCAGACTGATCACTCCGAGGATATGGATGTGTTCGCGGTCGACGACGCGCGCAACCCGGCACAGTTCCCCATGTGGCGCGTGTGGCTGGATACGCTCAAGCGGGCGTTTTATAGCAAGGCTGTGGACGTCATGTGCCCTGACGTCGATATCGGGTATATCGGCGGATCGGATATACTGCCCGCGCCGCTAAGCCGCGAGGAAGAGGAGACGTTGGTTCAAGATCTGCGCCGCGACGACGGCACGATCCGCAGTCGGTTGATCGAACACAATCTAAGGCTGGTCGTATATATCGCGCGGCGGTTCGAGAACACTGGCGTCGGCTTGGAGGACTTGATATCTATTGGTACAATCGGGCTGATCAAGGCGGTAAACACGTTCGATCCGATCAAGAAGATCAAGCTGGCTACGTACGCGTCGCGCTGCATCGAGAATGAGATACTGATGCACCTGCGCCGCACGTCGCGCCTTCGCCTGGAGGTGTCGTTCGACGAACCGCTCAACACCGATTGGGACGGCAATGAACTGCTCCTCTCCGATATATTGGGTACCGAGAGCGACATGGTATACCGTCAAATAGAGGAGGGCGTCGAGAAACAGCTGCTTGAGGCCGCGTTGACCCGACTGAATCCCCGGGAGCAGCGCATAATGAAACTGCGCTTCGGGCTAGGTGGCGTTAGCGAGCGCACGCAAAAGGAGGTGGCCGATATCCTGGGCATATCGCAATCATATATATCTCGGCTGGAGAAACGCATCCTGTTCAGGCTCAAGAAAGAATTGGCGCGGATGGCGTGATTATACGGAATTATGGTTTCCAATGGGAAATGAATGATTAAGGAGGGGTGAAGGGTTAGGGGTCAAGGATTATAGGTACTAAAGAAGGCGCTGCGTGGCGCGTGATCCACAAAAGAGGAACGGCTGGGAGCACAGCTAAGGTATCGGCTGAATTTACGAATGATGAGAAGGGTTCCGGCGTGGAGGCGCCGGAACCCTTGGTTTATAGTATTATGGTCTGTCCGAAAAAGATCGCGGTGGGCATTGGGGTAGATTTTCGTCCCCACAAGGAGCGTGGAGGGAGGCGGACTGAATGTCCGCTAACCGGAACAGCGGCGCAGCTGCGGCGCGAAGCGGGCGCATATCCGCAGAATCCCGAAGGATTCTTGCCTATTACGGCTGAGGGTTAGCATTATACTATCGAATCTTTGTTGCTCAAGAAGGGTTTCGACAGGCGATGTCGAAACCCTTTATAACCGTTTATGTTATATCTCAAGGAGGCGATCCTATGCGCATAGGCAACACCGGCTTCGACTCCGGCCGCTTGAACCGACTGGATACACTGCTGCAGCGATTCGTTGACGCCAATGAAATCGCGGGCGCGGCCGTCAAGGTTGTGCGCCACGGCGAGACCGCGTACCGTAACTGGAAGGGCTACGCCAGCATCGAGGCGCGCAAGCCCATCCAGGGCGACACGCTATACCGCATCTACTCGATGACCAAGACGTTTACCAGTGTCACGCTCATGACGTTGTATGAACAGGGCTTGATCAGGCTCGACGATCCCGTTTACGAGTTCATTCCGGATTTCAAGCACATCAAGGTAGCCGAGACGGATTATCAGAACAATGTCAGCCTGGTTCCCGCCAAAATACCCGTTACGCTGCGTCATCTGGCCAGCATGACGTCCGGCCTGTCGTATCCGAACGACACCAGCCCGGCGGGCAAGTCTATGAAGGCGATCCAGGATTCCATATCGGAGACCGCAACCACGCTGGATTACGCGAAGGCGGCCGCGACAGCGTCGTTAGCGTTCCATCCGGGCGAGCACTGGATGTACGGATTCAGCCACGACGTGCTGGGCGCGGTGATAGAGGTGGTCAGCGGCAAGCGGTTCGGCGAGTATATGAAGGAAGCGGTGCTCGACCCTCTAGGGCTGAACGACACGGCGTTCTGTTGCCCGCCTGAAAAGCGCAGCAGACTGGCGGAGGGTTACACCCACGCGAAAGGCCGAAAGCCCGTTAACGCCGTTCCCGCCATTGTAAAGCCTGTGCCGGATTCAACCCCCGCGTTCGAGAGCGGCGGCGGCGGACTCATCTCCTCGCTGGATGACGTGAGCCGTTTCGCTCAAATGCTGGTCAAGGGCGGCAAGCCTGACGACGGCCCGCGCATCCTGAGCCGCAAGACGGTTCAGCTGATAGCGTCCAATCAACTCGACGAGACGCAGCGCAAGGACTACAGTTGGGACTCGCTGTGGGGCTATGGCTACGGACTGTGCGTGCGCACGATGCTCAACCCAGCTCAGACAGGTCTGAACGGATCGGTAGGAGAATTCGCTTGGGATGGCATGATGGGTACGTGGTACTGCGTCGATCCGCTGGAGGACATGACCGCTGTGTTCATGATCCAGCGCCTGCCATGCGAGAACGCGAACCATCCGCGCCGCGTGATGCAGGTAGTGTACGGCGCGCTGGATGATTGATTAAAGGATAGGGAGCGTGGGCAAGCGAATTCTGTT
>JAITDK010000109.1 GCA_031282605.1 Oscillospiraceae bacterium | reverse complement strand
CATATACCCGCGCATTATCGCGGCGAGTGCGCGCTGACGGCCGTTCGCGCGGCTGGTCAACGCTATCCCAGCGAACACGCCAATCAGCAGCGCGACTAAAAGCCCCCAAAGGGATATGAGCAGCGTCTGCCCATATCCCCTCAGGAACAGCGGTGCGGCGTTAAACCACGTCCGCCAGTTGCGTATCGAGAATGGTCCGTTCAATGATCAACCTCATTAAATGTATCTGTATTTTAGTCGTTACTGCGCGGCCTCTAGTTCAGCGGCGGCCGCCCACAGCGACTCATGGAACGCATCCAATTCATCCCAGTTGAGCGTCGGCAGGCCATACTTGGCTACCAGGGTGTCCAACTCTCCGGATTCGCGCATCTCGCTGATCAGCTCGTCATAGATTGCCGTCAATCCCTCGTTACCCTTCTTGAACGCCGCGCCGTATGGCTGCGCCGCGAACGAATCCGGCAGCAGCGTGACGGTATCGTCCAGGTATCCGGTCAGGATCGCCTTATCCACCGAGAAGCACTGCACGCGCCCGCTGTCCAGCGCCGCCTTGATATCGGGATATGTCTGGAATTCCAAGAATTCTACATTGATGCCCAGTTCCTCCGCCGCGGGTTCCAACGCGGCGCGGGTGGACGAGGACTGCGCGACGCCGATCGTTTTGCCGTCCAGATCGGCGTAGGCTGAAATATTGTCGGCGGTTTTGACCAGCAGACCCACCGCATCGACATAATAAGGCTGCGAGAAATCATACTGCAGCAGGCGATCCGGCATGATCGTAAACGTAGCGATGATTACATCCAACTCGCCGGTGTCCAGAAGCGGGCCGCGCGTCTTGGCTGTCACCGCGGTAAACGACACGGCGTCTGGATCGCCGAGGAGTTTTTCGGCGAAGGCCTTGGCCAGGTCTATCTCCAGACCCTCGTAATCGCCGCCTAGTTCCTGATAGCCGAAGCCGGGCACGTCCGCCTTTACCCCGATGTTAAGCTTGCCTCGCGCCTTGATGGCCTCGACCGCCGGATCGGTCTCCTCCGCCATTGCAGGAACGGTGAACAGGCACGCGACCACCGCCAGCAGTACCAGCCAAACAACTGTACGCTTCATAACAAACCCTCCTAATATTTATATTAGTGTAATATCTTCCCGAGGAACGCGGCCGTGCGCGTCGTCTTGGGTTGATGGAACACCTGATGCGGCGGGCCGTCCTCCATTATCTGACCTTCGTCCAGGAACAGCACGCGATCGGATATATGCTCCGCGAAGCGCATCTCGTGCGTCACAAACAGCATCGTGATATTCTGCCGCCGCGCGACTTTCTCCATTATCTCCAGCACTTCCTGTATCATCTCTGGATCCAGTGCGGACGTTGGTTCATCAAATAGCAGAATGTCAGGGTTCATCGTCAGCGCGCGGGCGATCGCAACGCGCTGCTGCTGTCCGCCAGATAACTGGCTTGGATATGAATCCGCCCTGTCCGCCAGACCCACGGCGCGCAAATTCTCCCGCGCGCGTGACATAACCTCGCCCTTTGAGCCGCGCTTCAGTGTAAGCGGCGCCATCGTCAGGTTCTCCAGCGCGGTCTTATGCGGATACAGGTTAAAGCTTTGAAACACCATGCCTATACCCTGGCGCAGCGTGTTCAGCTGCTTGTTGGTGGCGGCGTTCAGGTCGTGGCCATTAACGATGACGCGTCCTTCGTTCGGCTTCTCAAACCGGTTTACTGTGCGCAGCAAGGTGCTCTTGCCGCCCCCGGAAGGACCGATGATTACCGTCTTTGATCCGCGCTCAATCGTCAGGTTGATACCGCGCAGCACCTCATTCTTCCCAAATGACAGGTGCACATCTTCAAAACTGATCATATCCGCTATTGTATGCGGGATAATGCATTTTGTCAACTGCATTCCTGCAAAAACTTTGATTCAGAAATTAGCGCCAGTCCCCCTATGCAAGCTGACTGCGGCATGCTTCTGAAGACGTATCCGCGCATCGGCATCAAGCGAAGCGTGCAATTGCATGAAGCTTAGGAGTTGTAATACGGCGAGCTCGCTTATTTCGGTTTCGCCCGGTTTTCTCCTTCCTGCGTGCGACGGCTTATTCCACTTAGACGACAAGTTTTTTATCGATTGTCGCTTTTATGGCGTATTCCTAACTTCTCAATTGGAGATACATATAGCGCGGGTTTGCGCCTTTCGTACGCCAAGAGTTCTTCGACCCGCGAACGGCGTATGAGGAACTGCAACGCTTCGCGGGGATTCTCTGGAGCGAGATTAACCGTACTGTATTATAGTTGTGTGGTGATGTAGGGTGCGATATGTTATGCAACCATCGGCTGTCCGCTGCGGCGGGACGCTGTTCGATCTGCGGATCGAATGCGCTTTAAGTTTGTGGCGCCCGCCACAATGGCGTTAGTTGTCAAATCCTTTATAGCGTTTTTACTGGCGGGCGCAAGGTTGGGACGCTGGAACGGGGAACGTTGGGACGAGGAACGTCCCTGCGGGGAGCCTGGGACTCTGTCCCAGACCCTGCGAAGGGCTATCCGCCCTTTCGAA
>JAITDK010000040.1 GCA_031282605.1 Oscillospiraceae bacterium | reverse complement strand
TCACCTTGCTGTTGTCGAACGCGTACTCGACGTCCACCAGTTTCATTTCCAGCTTGTGCGCCGTGATGCGATCCTGACAGATCGTGTAGGCGGATTTTTCGTTCGCCGTGTTTTGCTCGACCTGGCGGAGATCGTCGGGCGTGGCCATGCGCATGATGGCCTTGAGCGGTTGGGGTACTTGACTGTCGTCCAGCTCGCGAACCGCGGAAGCGACCATGCCCAGTTCGACGCCGCGCACCGTCTCCACAACCACCGAATCGCCGATCGCGAGGTTGTACGGCCCGGGATCAAAAAAATATACCTTCGTCCCCTTACGAAACCTGATCCCGACCACCTGCAGCATTATATAAATCCTCCAACCATAAATAAATGAGCGCGTCCATTATGCTCGGGAAGGATATGTACATCCCGAGCCGAAGACGCGCGTCTCCTATTCCGTCCAGCATATTCAGCAGCGTGCGCGGCGCGGCGCGTTCTATCCGCTCAATCATACTCAACCGGTCGTCCGGCTCAGGCTCGGGATTCAACCGCTCCAGAGATTCGCGAACCATCGATTCCATCGTCTCCAGTATGCGGCTTGCGCGAGCCGCGCGTTCACGAGGGTCCTTCACCTCATCATATATGCCGGTCAGCAGCTTTACCGCGGCGGGCGCGCCGCCGATGGATCGCAATCCACCAAGCGCGCCGCGCACCCTCCGCGCAATCGGCGCGATTTCATCCGCGTACCGCAGTGCGTATCCTACCGCGCCGCGCGCGAATCGCGCCGCTTCACCCGCCTGCCGCGCGTCCATCCCGTACTCGACCAATACCCGCGCCGCCGACTCAATGTCCAGCGCGGGCACGGGCGTCCACACACACCGGGAACGCACCGTGGGCAGCAGGCCGTACCGCCTATCCGTGACCAGGAAGAACACGCAGTCGCCCGGCGGCTCTTCCAGCGTCTTGAGCAGCGCGTTCTGGGCGGCGGGTTGCATACGATCCGCCTGATGGATGATCAGCGCCTTGCGTCCACCCTCGAACGCGGTATGCGAGAGCGACGAGATCGCGCCGCGCGCCTGATCTATGGTAATCGTATATGATTTACTTTTGGGATCCTCCCCCGGTCTGACGATCGTGACGTCCGGATGATTGTCATGCTCAACTCGCTTACACGCGCCGCACACGCCGCACGGACGCCGTTCAGGCACGGCTTCACACAACAACGCCTGAACGTAAATCTTCGCCAGCGTGCGCTTGCCCGCGCCTTCAGGCCCGGTCAGCAGGAATGCGTGAGGATGCGCTTTGGATTGAAACGAACTTAGCAGCATCCGCGTTTGTTCGGAAGACCAGCGCCAGCGCTCCAACATCCGTTACAGCTTGATGAACTTCTCGACGGGGACGACGAATATCGTCGCGCCGCCGACCATTACCTCGATAGGGTATGGTACGTACACCCCGGACGCGCCCGCGACAGGCGAAGGGGACGTGGCGATCTGCTTGCGCGACTTGCAGACCTTCTCGATGACCGCCATCGCTCCGTCGAAACGGTCGTCCTCGACGCCGACCAGCAGCGTCGTGTTCCCGGCGCGCAGGAATCCGCCGGTAGTCGCAAGCTTTGTCACGCCGTACCCTTCATTCATCAGGCTCGATACCAACCGCGACGAATCCTCGTCCTGCACGATAGCGACGATGAGTTTCATGGCTGTTCCTCCTTCGCAATCAATAATGGTGTTGTTATGCGCTTTACCAGTATACACCATTTCCGGGTTGAAGGCAAGGGCGGGGAATTATTTATCATCAACTAATCATTCGACTGATTATTCTCTGCAGACGCAGAAAGGATGTCCCGCCGGATCATAGAACACTGTCCACTGATTCTCATTCTCTTGGCAGGCCGCCTTGACCGCGCCCAGTTCAAGCGCGCGCTCAACCTGCGCGCGGTACTCTTCTAAGGACGCCGTAACGAAGTCCAGGTGCATCTGCTTTTGCTGTCTGCCGTTCTCCTCCGGCCAGACGGGAGGGACATAGTCCGGCTCCGCCATAAACAGCATCGTATACGCGCCGTCCGGAGAGAATAGCGCGGGGAGTTCCCACTTGACGCCCTCGCGCCACCCCAACAGCGCGGCATAGAAGGCGGTAATCGGTTTGGCGTCAGAGCAGTCGAGTGTCAGTAAACCTGTCTGCAGCGGCATGATTGCGCCCCCCTGTCCATTTATACCTCGTCCCGCCAACGGCGCACCATACGTCCGCGTCTCCTTGCGGCCATCAGCGTTTCGCAACTATATTATACCCCAAGCCGCTCCCGCCTGCAATGACACCATGCGCAACTATATAAAACAAGTATGGATAAAGCCATGCTGCGACACAAAAACAAAGAAACGTTCATCATTTCCGGCACGGCGTTGACGCGGAGGCGGATACTGGCATATCCATATCCCGTACCGACAACGAACCGAGGCGTGGAATGATCCACTCATTCGGCGGCGTTGGGGAGAAGTCTCCAATGCCTGATGTTATGGATTGGAGCATGGTTTATGGAGCGAATCTGGATCACGAGCGCCGCTGATCTGGGAAAGATCGGGCGTGATCCCGTGTTTCCAGCGAGTGGCGAGTACATCCTGGCCAGTGACATAGTCATCAGCGGGGAATGGACGTCGCTGCCGCCCGTGGCAAGACTCAAGCTGGACGGCGACGGGCACCGCATAGGGCCCCTCAATATGCCGCTGTTCTGGTCGCTCGAGGACGCCGCGATACGGAATCTAACGCTGGATCTCTCAATCAGAACCCGCGACGAGCCTGCGCCCAACAACTATGGCGCGGTGGCGGGTCTGGCACAGAGCGCGTACCGCACGCTGATTGAGAATTGCACTTCATATGGTTCCGTCGAAGGGCACTTCGCAGTGGCGGGATTATGTGGAAACCTGAACGACTGCGACATGCTCGGCTGCGTCAACTACGCCTCCCTGCGCGTGGAGAGTTCGGAGGCGGGCGGCATAGCGGCCTTCGCCAACAACACGAATTTCTTCCACTGCCGAAACCATGGCTCTATCGCGTCCAGCGATTCCGAGACGCGGTTTGGTTTAGGGGACATCGGCGGCATAGTCGGTACACTGTGGGCTACGTGGGATCAGCTAGAATCGACATACGCGATCGTGGACTGCTTCAACGACGGCGAGATCACTGCGTACCGCACCGGGGGCGGTATAGTAGGGTTCCTGCGCGGCGGCGACAAGATCCAGCTTGAGATACTGCGCTGCGTAAACCGCGGTCAGGTGCGCGGCACCCTGCGCGCCCAGGAGGATCCTCTAGGCGGCGTGTTGTTCGGCGGGATCGCCGGTCAAGGCGTATCGTTCTACCGCATACAGGATTGCCTGAACAGCGGCGACGTGAGCGGCTGCGGCTCGATCGGCGGCATAATCGGCGAGGCGCGCCATCCCAAGTGGGGCTGGCATAACGTCAGCGATCTGCCCCCGCCCGAATACAGCAACCGGATAGACCGCTGCGAGAACCAGGGCAGCGTTCAGCTGTTCAAACCCGCAAACAAGGACGGATGCCAAACGGGCGGCGAGGCGTCAGTCAAAACTATGGAGAAGGCTGATTCCGAGGGCGCTCCATGCAAAGCGGGAGGCATAGCGGGCGCGCTGCTGTTCGCGTGTTCAGTAACGGGTTGTGAAAACCATGGCGCGGTCAAGTCGGAGGGCGCGTTCACCGGCGGAATAGTGGGCTTGGTTCGCACCGGCACGGTCGACAAATGCGAGAATAAAGCCCCCGTCAGCGCCCAAGGCCCGTGCTGCGGCGGTATCGCCGGTTGTGTGGATCGTGTGCTGGATCACGACGCGTATCCCATGCCGCAAGGCCGGAACGTCAGCATAGTCGAATCCTGCGTGAACCGAGGGCCTGTGCGCGCCCAAGGCGGAGAGGCTAACGATCATGTGGGGGGCATAGTAGGCTCGCTGCTGAACGGCTCGGATGTGGTGGACTGCCGCAACTGCGCCGAGATAATCAGCAGGGGCGATTATACTGGCGGGATTGTCGGCTACTGCGCGCTGAACGGCAGTATCGCGTGCAGCCATGTGGAGCAGAACCATCAAACCGGACCCGCGGTCGCGGGACGCGCTCACGTTCACCGTATCCTCGGCGGACGCGACAACGCGGCGAGCGTTACCCTGGACAGCAACGAAGCCGCCCAGGATACCATGCTCACCGGCGATAACACGACGGACAGCGGTCTTGTATATGAGGCAAAGATTGTGCGCTTGGACGATCCCCTGTTAAGCCCCGATGGGTTCCAGGGGGATACGGTGGTGTGCGGACGCAGCAAACGTTTGAGCTGCGACGGTTGCGTAACCGACGCGGCGAAGACGGAATGAGGCTTGCCGATCACCCCACAAGCGCGGATCATGGACGATCCGGCACATAAAACCCGGGAATACCAAAGCGAGGTCTTCTCTACCATCTCGCCCGGGCAGCCTGAGCCGGCGCCGTTCAAAACGCCTTGAAACCAATGAGGATTCCAGCCGCAGGCGGCGTCCAAAACACTGATGAAACAATAAATAAACTACGGAAGCGTTGTACATTTTCCCGGTAAAGCGCCCTTGGAGCGTGACGCGGCGACTCCGTACCACATACCCATATTAAGGAAGCGGGGAAACCACTTTCCACGGGCGGCGGCCGCCTGGTAATCCAGGCGGGGTACTTATGAACCGGACGCGACGCCGCGCTCGTCCGGAACCAAAGAGAATCTGCGAGTATCCGATCCGCATACCGCGGACGGCGCTGCTCCGGGACGACGTCAAAAATATTTGACAGGAAGGAAGTCAATTTTATGGCACAGTCTTGCGGTTACTACAATAGTTATTATGGAAGCGGCAACCAGAGCGGATGCGCGTGCAGCGTATGCGGAGGAAGCCTCAACACATCAGGCGGATTCTATGGCTATGGCAATGAAAACTGCTGCGGTCAGGGCGGTATTCCGGCGGGCCCCGGTCTGTATGACAGCCGCTGTTTCATCCCAATCCCTGATTTCTGCAAGGGCGTGACGATTTCTCCCCAAAATATGCCCTTCTCCGCCGGATTCGACGACTTCGAAGAGATCGTCTGATCCCGCAAACGCTGATCAGCGCTATACCAAAGAAACGATAAAGAAACAATACATAGGGATCCGGCAACCGCCGGATCCCTTTCCTCTTGCCCGCAGACGGTTCGCCAAATAATAGTAAAATTCCCCCTCCTCTTGACAAGTCTCGCGCGGACAGATAACATAACCGTGTAAAACTGTGTCTCCATCCACCCAACCGCGAGAGGAGAAAAGAAATGAAGAGACTCTTATCCATTATGCTGACCGTGCTGCTGGCGGCGTCGCTCGCGCCCGCGATAGCCACCGCCTCGTCGGAGACGTATGAACTGGCGCTGGTGACCGACCTGGGCACGATCGACGACCGGTCGTTCAACCAAGGCAGCTGGGAAGGCCTCGTGCAGTACGCCGAGGAGAACGGGATCAGCTACAAGTATTATCAGCCGAAGGAACAGTCCGACGACGCCTACCTGGACAGCATCCAGCTGGCCGTCGAATCCGGAGCGAAGCTGGTCGTGACGCCGGGATTCCTGTTCGAGACCCCGGTGTTTATCGCGCAGGATATGTATCCCGATGTAAACTTCGTGTTGATCGACGGCAACCCGCACAGCGCGGATTACGCCGAGTACCGCACCGAGAGCAACGCGGTGGGCATCATCTACGCCGAGGAGCAGTCCGGCTTCCTGGCGGGCTACGCGGTCGTGAAGGACGGCTACACCAAGCTGGGCTTCATGGGCGGCATGGCGGTTCCGGCGGTCGTGCGCTTCGGATACGGCTTCGTGCAGGGCGCGGAGTACGCGGCGAAAGAATTGGGCATAGACGGCGTGAGCGTAAACTACCACTACACCGGCGCGTTCGCGGCGTCTCCCGAGGCGCAGGCGCTGGCGGCGACATGGTACAACGACGGCGTCGAAGTAATCTTCGGCTGTGGCGGCAAGCTGGGCAACAGCGTCATGGCGGCGGCGGAAGCTGCGGCGGACAAGTGGGTAGTCGGCGTGGACGTCGATCAGAGCAGCGAATCCGACCGCGTGATTACCTCGGCGGTTAAGGGTCTGCGCGAATCCGTATACCAGGCGATTGACGCCGCGTACAAGGGCGAGTTCCCCGGCGGGGAGGCGTGGGTGCTGGGCGCGGATCGTCAGGGCGTCGGCCTGCCTATGGAAGCGAGCAAGTTCACGGCATTCACACAGGATGATTACGACGCGATATACGCCAAGCTGGTCGCGGGCGAGGTATCCCTCAAGAAGGACGCCGACGCAGAGAGCGCGGACGAGCTGTCATCGGACATAGTGACGGTAACGGTTGTAAAGTGATAAACGATAAGGGACGGCCTTGAGACCGTCCCTTTATCGCCTGTCTTACGGTGATATATGCAAAATAGCAACGCTGAATTCATAATCGAGATGCACGGCGTCACAAAGGATTTCCCGGGGATACGCGCGAACGACGACGTCACGCTGCGGCTGCGGCGCGGCGAGATTCACGCGCTGCTGGGAGAGAATGGCGCGGGCAAGTCCACTTTGATGAGCATACTGTTCGGGCTGTACAAGCCTGACAAAGGCGTTATATTAAAGAACGGCAAGCCCGTCTCGATAGCCAGCCCCAACGCCGCCAACGCTCTAGGCATAGGCATGGTGCACCAGCACTTTAAGCTGGTGCATAACTTTACCGCGCTGGAGAACATCGTTATGGGCGTGGAGACCACGCGATATGGGCTGCTGCGCACGGATCAGGCGCGAAGGCAGGTCGTCGCACTGTCAGAGAAATACGGGCTGTCGATAGATCCGGACGCGAAAATTGAGGACGTCACCGTAGGAATGCAGCAGCGCGTAGAGATATTGAAGATGCTCTACCGCGAGAACGAGATATTGATATTCGACGAGCCGACGGCGGTGCTGACGCCGCAAGAGATCGGCGAGTTGATGAAAATAATGAAGAGTTTGGCCGCCGAGGGTAAGTCGATACTGTTCATAACGCACAAGCTGAACGAGATCAAGCAGGTGGCGGAGCGGTGCACAGTGTTAAGAAAGGGTCGGACAGTCGGCACGCTGCGCGTAGCCGATACATCCATTGAGATGATGAGCGAGCTGATGGTCGGCCGCAAGGTAGAGTTCGATCTTACGAAAAACCCCGCCAAACCGACGGCGGAACCGCTGCTGCGGGTCGAGCGTCTGACCGTGAAGTCCAAACATAATCAGAAGCCGTTGGTCAACGACGTGTCGTTTGTGGTGCGCGGCGGCGAGATCGTGTGTATTGCGGGTATAGACGGCAACGGACAGCGGGAATTGGCTCACGCGCTGACCGGACTGACGCCGGTTGACGCGGGGCGGATATTCATAGGTGATAAGGAGATAACTCATTCAACGGCGCGCGCGAGGAATCTGCTGGGGATGTCTCACATACCGGAGGATCGGCACACGTACGGACTGGTGCTGGATTATACGGTTGAGGAGAACATGGCGCTGAAGAGCTATTTCAGGCACCCGTTCCAGCGGCATGGGTTTCTGTCGTTCGCGGTAATGCGCGGTCATGCCGAGCGTCTGATGCGCGCCTTTGACGTACGGGCGGGACAAGGGCCTGCGACGCGGGCAAGGAGCCTGTCGGGCGGGAACCAACAGAAGGCGATCATAGCGCGGGAGATGGGCGAGCTGCCGAATATACTGATAGCGGTGCAGCCGACGCGCGGCCTGGACGTAGGCGCTATCGAGTACATACATAAGCGCCTTCTAGCCGCGCGCGACGAAGGCAAAGCGATACTGCTGATCTCGCTGGAACTGGACGAAGTGCTGAACATATCCGATAGGGTACACGTAATACACGAAGGCGCCTTCACGGCTAATCTCGACGCCGCCAAAACCACGGCGCAGGAACTGGGACTCTATATGGCCGGCACTCGCGCAAAAGGAGCGAACGCATGACCAATCGCAAGCGGGTCAACGTCTTTGGCGCGGGATTCACCAGCGCGTTATCCTCTATCATCGCGATACTGGTCGGACTGGCCGTCGGGTTCGTAATCCTGCTGGCGACCAACCCGGCTCAAGCCGTGCGCGGCGTTGGCATCATCGCGTCCGGCGGATTCAACGGCGGCATGAAGGGCGTCGGCCAGGCGCTGTACTATGCGACGCCGCTGATACTTACGGGATTATCCGTAGGGTTCTGCTTCAAGACGGGATTGTTCAATATCGGCGCGCCGGGTCAGTTGATCGTCGGGGCGTTCGCCGGAATATGGGTCGGCGCGAACGCGTCATGGATTCCGTCGCCGCTGCTGTGGCTGGCCGCGCTGCTAGCCGCCGCGCTGGCCGGAGCGCTATGGGGCGCCATCCCGGGTCTGTTCAAGGCAATGCTGAACGTGCACGAGGTAATCGCGTGCATCATGTGCAACTATATAGGAATGTACGCGGTCAATTACCTGATTAAAAACTCAAACGCGTACGACCCGCTGAAGAATCAGACCATAGATATGACCCGAGCCGCGATACCGAAGGCCGGACTGGATAAGATATTCTACAGCCTGAAGGGTCGGTTCATGGACGCGTCCAGCGTAAACGGCGGGATATATATCGCGCTCGCGCTGGCCGTCGTGATGTATATCATACTGAACAAGACCGTGTTCGGTTATGAGTTGAAGGCCTGCGGCCTGAACCGCTATGCCAGCAAATACGCCGGAATCCAGGAGAAGCGCAGCATACTGTTATCACTGACGATAGCGGGTTCGTTATCTGGTATTGCGGGCGGGCTGATGTACCTGGCTCCGGCGGGCGGACTGCATATCAACGTTGTGGAAACGCTGTCCGCGCAAGGGTTTAACGGCATACCGGTCGCGCTGCTGGGACTGTCCAACCCGATAGGGATCATATTCTCCGCGCTGTTCGTCGCGCATATCGACCAAGGCGGGTACTACCTGCAGCGGCTGGAATACATGCCCCAGATCATCGACATTATCATAGCGGTGATTATCTACTTCAGCGCGTTCGCGCTGCTGATGCGTCAGGCGATAGGCGCGATTCAATCGCGGCTGAACAGCCGCTCCGCTAAACGGCGCGAGGGATTGGCGGACGCGCAGGAGGCAAGCAAGCATGACTGAATCAACCGGAGCGTGGCCTGTCATAGTATTCCTTGTGCAGCAGATGTGGTATTTCTCGATACCGCTGTTGATCGTCGCGCTGGGCGGAATGTTCTCCGAGCGAGCGGGCGTGGTCAATATCGCGTTAGAGGGGATAATGGTTATAGGCGCGTTCTCGTCATTATTCCTGATCAACCGCCTGCAGGACACGATGAGCGGGCAAGGGTTGTTGTGCCTGGCGCTGCTGATGGCGGCGGGATCGGGGATGCTGTTCACGCTGCCGCATGCGTACGCGTCCATCAACCTGCGCAGCGACCAGACCATATCGGGCACGGCGCTGAACATGGCCGCGCCGGCCATCGCGATATACGTAGCGCGCACGTTTCAGGACAACCATGTGCAGCAGGTACAGTTTAGGAATACATTCAGGCTGGCCAGCGTGCCGATACTGGGCGACATACCGTTCATAGGGCCGCTGCTGTTCAAGAATACGTATATCACAACGTTCCTGGGGTTCGCGATACTAATAATCGCGGCAGTGACGCTATATAAGACGAAGTTCGGCCTGCGTCTGCGCGCGTGCGGCGAACATCCGCAGGCGGCGGACTCGGTCGGGGTGAACGTGTACCATATCCGTTACGCGGGGACGCTGATCTCAGGCGCGCTGGCGGGCGTCGGCGGACTGGTATTCGTGATACCGACCTCTACCGACTTCAACGCTACCGTGTCGGGGTATGGGTTCCTCGCCCTGGCCGTGCTGATATTCGGGCAATGGCGGCCTGTCCGGGTGTTCCTGGCAGCGCTGTTCTTCGGGCTGATGAAGACGATCGCCTCCGCCTACTCCGGCGTACCAGTGCTGAAGTCCCTGCCCATCCCCAGCGATATATACAAGATGATACCATATATCACCACTCTGATAGCGTTGGCGCTCACAAGCAAGCACTCGCAAGCGCCCAGGGCCAGCGGCGTTCCCTATGACAAGAGCGGAAGGTAGGATTACGTTCCGCCGTACGGTATGACCCGGTCGATCCGCCACGTTTCGCCATCCGTTTCGCCGACGAACCCGACCGCGTTCACGTGCCCGATTTGAGGCGCGGACAGCGACAGCACCCCCCACTCGACCGGCGCCAGTCCCGGCACCGGATACCGCAGCGCGACGACCTGGTCGTAAGCGCCCAACGCCGACGCGAACCGCTGCTGATACGCGCTGTTTGTCAGCAACCGTGCCGCGCCGCTGTGATCCTGAGCGAGCGTCATCTCCAACCAATCC
>JAITDK010000289.1 GCA_031282605.1 Oscillospiraceae bacterium | reverse complement strand
TTGTACCTGGATAGTCTACCTCGTAACGCAACCCGTTCCCCCGTTGCCCCATTCCAAGCCCCGGGGGAGGTCGGGAGGGGGTCGTGAGACCCCTTCCCGATCGCGAGGATGCGCCGCCCGCACCTCACATCCTCCCCGCTATATCCCTTGCCACAGCCACGCCCGTGCACGACGCTTGCATCAACCCTCGCGTAATACCAGCTCCATCCCCTATCGCATAAAGCCCTGGTATCTCCGTCTCAAACCGCCCATCCACTTTTACCTTCGACGAATAAAACTTCACCTCTACCCCATACAACAGCGTATTCCTGTCAAATAACCCCGGCGCAAGCTTGTCAAACGCCCTCAACGCCTCTATAATCGACGTCAAATGCCTCGATGGCAGCGCGAACGATAGATCCCCCGGCACCGCCGTCGTCAACGTCGGCAGCGTCGTCGACTTGCTCAGCCTGTCGGGATTTGTCCGCCTCCCATGCATCAAATCCCCCAACCTTTGTACCATAATCGGCCCGCCCGTCAGCATATTCGCCAGTTGCGCAATATACATCCCATACTCAATGGGCTGGTTAAACGGCTCGGTGAACCTTGTCGAAACCAACACGGCAAAATTGGTATTCATCGTGCGCATCCCCGGATCGGCATAACTATGCCCGTTCACTACTGCCAACCCGCCCTCGTAATGCTCTTGCGAGACAACCCCGCCTGGATTCATGCAGAACGTGCGCACCCTGTTCTCATACGTGTCGGAATAATAAACCAGCTTCGCCTCATATAAGTGTTTTGTTAAATGATCCATTATAGAATTAGGCACTTCTACTCGTACGCCTATATCTACCTCGTTACTCCTCGTGGCCAACCCTAACCGCTGAATCTGCTTCGTCAGCCAGGCCGCTCCGCCGCGCCCCGGAGCCGCTACGATCCTTCTCGCTTTCAGCGTCCTTACCGATCCATCCCGCTCGGCGACAGTTACCCCCGTCGCGCAGCCGTCCTCCACCAACAGTTCCTGCGCCGTCGCTCTCTCAAAGAAATCTATCTTTACTACCAGCGCGTCGTGCATCGCTCCCAGCACCTTCGCCGCGTTCTCGGTGCCTAGGTGCCGCACGGGACACGGCACCAGCCGTATATTATGCCTGCTTGCCTCGTACGCTATCTCATCCACTTTGGGTGTATTCAGCCCGTGCACCGTCTTCGGCGCTCCGAACCTCAGGTATATATCGTCCGCGTGCTTTATCAACGCCATCGCCTGCTCATGCGGAATATACTCGGTGATGTTCCCGCCGACCTCGTCCGACAATGACAGCTTGCCGTCGGAGAACGCGCCCGCCCCGGCCCAGCCATGTACGATCGCGCATGGCTGGCAGTTAACGCACTTGCCCGTCACTCTCGCGGGGCAGCTGCGATGCGCTATAGCCCTTCCGATATCCAGCATCGCTACTGACGCGCCTGGTTGCAGCTCCATCAATTCGTACGCGGTGAATATGCCCGCCGGGCCCGCGCCGATGATTATAACATCGTAGTCTTTATCCTGTATGCCGGACACTTTCGCCGCCTCCGTTCATTCACCCGCTTGCCCGCTTATATTAACAAATCCCGCGCCGCGTGTCTATGTCGCGTACAACGCAACAAAGGTTCAGGCTTAGCCTGAACCTTCAAACCTTTTAACCTCAAACCTTCAAACCTTCACTGCCCGCGATGAACCATACGCGCTAAACGGCTCGCAGTGCCCTCGCCAGTTCGTCAATCTCGTCGAACGTGTTGTAGAACGATATCGACGGCCTGACTGACGACTCCGCGCCGAACCGCCTCAATCCCGGCTGCGCGCAGTGATGCCCGGCTCGAACCGCTATACCCGCCCTATCGAGCGCCTCGCCGACCTTCACGTCCTGAATTCCGGCGACGTTAAACGATACGGCGCAGACTCGGCGCGCCTTATCCCCGCCGATTATGCTCACGCCCGGCGCGCGCCGCAGTTCATCCATCAGGCGGGACATTAGCGCATCCTCGTAGCGTTCGACGGCGTTCATGTCCAGCCGGCGCAGATAACGCAGCGCCTCCGCGAGTCCGACAGCCCCCGCTATGTTGCCCGTGCCCGCCTCGAACCTCTGCGGCGGAGCCTGATAGCGCGTCGATTCAAACGTTACGTCCTGTATCATGTTGCCGCCGCCCTGGTACGGCTCGCCGCGATCCAGCATATCCGCCTTACCGTACAGTACGCCTATGCCGGTCGGACCTAGGGCCTTATGGCCGGAGAACGCGTAGAAGTCGCAGTCGATCGCCTTAACGTCGATGGGCATGTGCGCCGCCGACTGCGCGCCGTCAACGCATATCGGGACATGACGCCGATGCGCGATGGCCGTCGCCTCATTCACGGGCATGACGGTTCCCAGCACGTTGCTTACGTGCGTCATCGATATGAAGCGCGTTCGCGGCGTTATCATCCTCTCAAACTCGCCCAGCATCAACTGGCCGCTGTCGTCGACGGGACACACGGTCAGCCGCGCACCGCGTTCCCTAGCGATCAACTGCCAGGGAACGATATTCGCGTGATGCTCCAGCGCGGTTAGCATGATCTCGTCGCCGGGGTTCAGGTGCGGCTTGACGAAACTGTGCGCGACCAAGTTCAACGCCTCCGTCGCGCCGCGAACGAAGACGATCTCCCGCTGATCGGCGTTGATGAAGGACGCGGCTTCACGGCGCGCGTCTTCGTAGGCGTCGGTCGCGCGCGCCGCCAGGGTGTGCGCGCCGCGATGAACGTTGGAATGCTCGCGCGAGTAATAGCGCGCCATGCGCTCAATCACGCAGTTGGGACGCTGGGTGGTCGCGGCGTTGTCCAG
>JAITDK010000309.1 GCA_031282605.1 Oscillospiraceae bacterium | reverse complement strand
ATCGGAGAGGCAATGCGTAGACGTAATAAAAAGGCACATTGTCGGCAGAAGGGGCATGTTGATTTCGCATAATCTTGACATTGTACGCGAACTCTCGGAGGAGATTATCGTACTTTGCGACGGTCGCATTGAATCCCGCGGTAATCATCAGGCGTTGCTGGACGATTCGCCATTATACCGGAGATTGTTGGAAAAGTGGGACGTATGATAGGATACCATCTGTCTTCGCACAAAATCAGGCCGCCGCGAGTATACGCGGCGGCCGGTTGCGTCGTTAAGCCACGCGTTACATCATCTGGTTGCGATGATCGGTCTCGCGCTGGCGGGTGGCGTTGATGGCGTTCTCTTCGGCGGGCTGGGTCTGGTACCAACCGCGCTGCTGCATCTGCTGGAAGAGGCCAAAATGATCGTGGCTGGTCTGATCCAGATGCTGAGCCATCAGGGTGCGCAGCGGGTGTTGGCTGCCCTCTACCATGTTGGTGGAGTATGTGCTGATTAGCTGCTTTTCCTGCACGAGCAGATCGCCGATCATGTCCTGGTCGTTCCACTGCTGGCCGCTCTGACCGCCGGTCGCGTTCCAGGGGTTGTTCATATTGTTGGAGCTATTGTTCGCCATTCGTACTCCTCCTTAATTCTGGCCGCCGAGGAAGTTATACAGCGCGTCAAATCGCGCGCGGTGGTGCTGCGCCAGCGTGTTCGCGATGCCCTGCAGCGCGGGATCCTGCAGCGTCTTCGCGTACGTGGACGCCTTGCGGTTGGCGCGGTATTCCGCGTCCATCTGATCCTGGAGCACAGACAAATCCTTGGAAGTCAAGCTGTTCGCTTGCATGAGGGGCCCTCCTTTTGTTATTGGGATCCGGTACAACCCTATTTTTCCCATACGGCGCGGGGTTATGCGCACCGCGTGAAATAATGCCGCCGCAAAAGTGAGCGAACAGCCGCATATAATTATTTCTTAGTAGTTTTTAATTGACCATCATGAATTAAATTTCTCAAAACTACTTGACAAAGCATGCGCAGCATGATAGATTATGTTAGCACTCAGTCGGAGCGAGTGCTAACAGGTACGGGAGCGATGAATGAATAATGGAAATCGATTGGAGGATCGCGCATGGAGATGGATGAACGCAAGCTGCGGATCCTGCATGCGATAATAGACGATTATATATTGACGGCGATGCCGGTCGGTTCGCGGACCGTGTCGAAGAAATATAACGTGGGCGGTCTGTCGTCGGCGACGATCCGCAATGAAATGAGCGACCTTGAGGCGCTGGGCTATCTGGATCAGCCGCATACTTCGGCTGGACGCGTGCCCTCGGCTAAGGCCTACCGCCTATACGTGGAGTCGCTGCTGAACGCCGCGCCTAAACTACCGCCAGGCGAGAGCGCGAAACTGCGCGGTCAATTAAGCGCGCGCGAACGCCAGTTGCACGACCTGATAGAACGCGCGGCGCACGCCGTCGCCGAGGCGACAGGCTACACCACAGTGGTCGCCGGTCCAGCAACGCGGGAACAGCGGCTGCGCAGTATCCAGATCGTACCGGTATCGGATCACACCGCGTTACTGATCATCGTAACCGACGCGGCGGTGTTCAAGGATACCACGATACGCACGGACGAAGGGACGACGGCGGAACAGTTGTTCGTCGTATCCAGGATGCTGACCGACCAGCTGCAAGGCTTGACGGTAGGGGAGATCTGGCCGAGGCTGAAGGGTATGCAATCCTGCTTGCGCGAACACGCGCGGGTGATGTATTCCCTGCTGGAGGCGATGGGCAGGATCGAGCGCGACTCCGCCGACAGCCGGGAGATCGCGGTGGGCGGGGGATCGAACATACTGCAGTTTCCCGAATACAGCGACGCGAATAAAGCGCGCACATTCCTGAACATGCTGGAGGCCAGGGAGAAACTTCGCACGCTGATGACCATCGGCACGGAAGGGGTATTCACGCTGAGGATAGGCGCGGAGACAGGCATACAAGGCATGGAGGACTGCGCGATGATAACGGCCTCGTACACGGCGGCGGGAGAGCATCCGGGCGCCATCGGCGTGATCGGTCCGGTAAGGATGCGTTACGGCCATGTGCTGAGCGTGCTTGCGTTTATGACACGATACCTCAGCGAGGCGCTGTTTATGTCGAGCGAATTATAGCTGAACCTCAATGAGAGAAACAGGAAATATCTAATACCGCGCGAATACAAGGAGATGGAGAGTATGGCTCAGGAGAATAAGCGGCGACCGGACGCCGTGGACGGTCATGATTGCGATCAGAATAGCGGCGCTCCTAATAACGGCGCGGCGGAGCCTGAAGCGGCGCGGCCTGTCGGCGGCGGCGAAGCGAACGAGTCCGCCGAAGCGGTGGACGAATCGGGTCAAGAGGTTCAGGAAGCAACGCCTGTCGTCGGGGACGCGTCCGTTTCCGAGCGTCTGCGCAAAGTGGAATCCCAGCGCGACGAGTACCTGACAATGGCGCAGCGCGTGCAGGCGGACTTCGATAATTACCGCCGCCGTACACAGGCCGCCAGCTTGGAATCGTATGACAACGGCCGCGCCAGCGTAATAGAGCAGGTGCTGCCCGTACTGGATAATCTGGAACGCGCCGTCGCGTCCGCCCAGGATGAGACGACCCGCGCCGGGGTCGCGCTGGTGGTCAAGCAGATGAGCGATATGCTGGATAAATGGGGCGTGGCGGTCATCGATCGCGCGGGCGAGGCGTTTGATCCCAATGTGGAGAACGCGGTGATGCGCGCGGAGCCGGGCGAAGGCGAGCCGGGCGTCGTTATCCAGGTGTTCCAGAAGGGATATAAATTGGGTTCCCGTGTGCTCAGGCATGCGATGGTCAAAGTCGCTGCGGAGTAGTTAATATAGATTAATAGACATACAAACGGAATCGAAGAGGTTCCGCAAGGAGGTTGCGTACAATGGCAGGCAAGATTATCGGCATCGATCTGGGCACGACGAACAGCTGCGTATCCGTCATGGAAGGCGGCGAAGCGATCGTAATCCCCAACGCCGAAGGCGGCAGAACGACTCCGTCGGTAGTGGCGTTTACGAAGGACGGCGAGCGGTTGGTAGGACAGGTAGCAAAACGCCAGGCGGTTACGAACCCGGATCGCACAGTCATCTCAATCAAGCGGAAGATGGGCACCAATGAAAAGGTGAACATCGACGGCAAGCAATATACCCCTCAGGAAATCTCCGCCATGATCCTGCAAAAACTGAAGGCGGACGCGGAGAGCTATCTCGGGACGACGGTCACGGAGGCCGTTATCACGGTGCCCGCGTATTTCAACGACAGCCAGCGTCAGGCGACCAAGGACGCGGGGCGCATCGCGGGACTCAACGTGCAGCGCATAATCAACGAGCCGACGGCGGCTTCGCTGGCATACGGCCTGGAAAAGCAAGGCAGCCAGAAGATATTGGTGTACGACCT
This sequence comes from Oscillospiraceae bacterium, assembly GCA_031282605.1. Classification (GTDB taxonomy): domain Bacteria; phylum Bacillota; class Clostridia; order Christensenellales; family Aristaeellaceae; genus BNUH01. Next base: position 7,503 of record JAITDK010000309.1, on the reverse strand, counting down.
GGGCGGCGGCACATTCGACGTGTCGATACTGGAGATTGCGGACAGCGTGTTCGAGGTGCTCGCCACGAACGGCAACACGCGCCTGGGCGGCGACGACTTCGACGATCGCGTGATCAAGCATATCGCAGATACGTTCCTTAAGGAGCAGGGGGTTGATCTGCGCAAGGATCGTATGGCTATGCAGCGCCTGAAGGAGGCTGCCGAGAAGGCCAAGATCGAGCTGTCAGGCGTCGTGAGCGCCAACATCAATCTGCCGTTCATCACGGCTGACGCGAACGGGCCAAAGCATCTGGACATGACGCTGACCCGCGCCAAGTTCGACGAACTGACCCGCGATCTGGTCGAGGCGACGATCCCGCCCATGCAGAAGGCGTTGGCCGACGCCGATCTTAAGCCGGAACAGATCGACAAGATTATATTGGTCGGCGGTTCGACTCGCGTGCCCGCGGTTCAAGAGGCCGTCAAGCGCGTGACCAAGAAGGAACCATTCAAAGGGATCAACCCGGACGAGTGCGTCGCGGTGGGCGCGGCGATCCAGGGCGGCGTGCTGGGCGGCGAGGTAAAGGACGTATTGCTGCTTGACGTGACCCCGCTGTCATTGGGCATTGAGACGATGGGTGGGGTATTCACCCGGCTGATCGACCGCAACACCACCATACCCACCAGCAAGAGCCAGGTGTTCTCCACCGCCGCGGACGGGCAGACGACCGTCGAGGTGCACGTGCTGCAGGGCGAGCGCGAGATGGCCGCCTATAATAAAACCCTGGGCCGGTTCCAGCTGACGGGCATCGCTCCGGCGCCGCGCGGTGTGCCCCAGATCGAGGTCACGTTCAACATCGACGCGAACGGTATCGTAAACGTGTCGGCGAAGGACTTGGGCACGGGCAACGAGCAGAAGGTCACCATCACCGCGACGACCAACCTGAGCGAGGATGAGATCAAGCAAAGGGTTGAGGAAGCGTCGCGATACGCCGACGAGGATAAGAAGCGCAAGGAAGAGGTCGAGACGGCCAACCGCGCCGACAGCCTTATCTACGAAACGGAGAAGCAGCTGCGCGACCTGGGCGACAAGCTATCCAGCGACGACAAGCAGCAGGTGCAGACCGCGTTGGATGAGTTCAAGGCGGTGCGCGCGAAGAACAACGCTGATGAGACCAAGAGCGCCTTGGAGCCGTTTACGCAGAAGGTATACGCTGTGTTCGGCAAGATATATCAGCAGCAGGGCGGTCAAGGCGCGCCGGGCGCTGATCCGCAGGGCGGACCCGCTCCGGGGCACGAGGGCGCGGTAGACGCTGATTACGATGTGAACTAGGGTGGAAAAATCAACACGTTTATAAAGGGGTGGTTCGTGAACCGCCCCTTTAGTTGGCGCCCGCTTGCATTATTCCGCATATGGTATTATGATATATTGTCCTGTTTCCTCAAAAACCCATCCGGAGCGTGAATCATGGCATCGAAGCGAGACTATTACGAGGTTCTGGAGATAACCAAGAACGCCTCGGACGCTGATATAAAGGCCGCGTTCAGGAAAAAGGCCAAGCAGTATCACCCGGATCTGCACCCGAACGACAAAGAGGCCGAGATGCGCTTCAAGGAAGTCAACGAAGCGAACGAGGTGCTCTCCGACCCGCAGAAGCGCGCGAGGTACGACCAGTTCGGCCACGAGGGATTCGGCCAAGGCGGTATGGGCGGGTTCGATTTCAACGGGTTCGGCGGTTCGGGCGGCATCGACAGCATATTTGGCATGTTCTTCGGCTCGGGCGGCGGACAGCAGAGGCGCAGCGGACCAGAGCGCGGCGCAGACCTGAGATACGATCTGTCAATTACGTTCGAGGAAGCCGCGTTCGGCGTGAAGAAGGAATTCCGCTATCAACGCCAGGAAAACTGCGATATGTGCGGCGGCAGCGGCGCGAAGCCCGGTACAACCCCCGAGAAATGCAAGACTTGCAACGGCACGGGGCAGGTAAAGTCCACGACGAACTCGCTGTTCGGGCCTACGATGACGGTGCGCACTTGCTCCGTATGCGGGGGCACGGGCAAGATAATTATCGACCGCTGCACGAAGTGCGGCGGCAATGGCCGCGTCCGAGTCACAAAGACCGAGACGGTCAATATCCCCGCGGGCGTGGACGACGGGCAGGGGTTGACGATCTCCGGCAAGGGCGAGCCGGGACGCAAGAATGGCCCGGCTGGCGATCTGCTGGTGTTTATATCGGTGAAGCCGCACAAGCTGTTCAAGCGCGAGGGATACAACCTATTCTGCGAGATGCCGCTGTCGTTCACTCAGGCCGCGCTGGGCGGCGAGATTCAGATACCCACGCTGGAAGGGCCAATCACCCACAACATCCCGGAAGGTACCCAGAACGACGCCGAATTCCGCTTCCGGGGGCATGGCGTCACCAGTCTGCGGGGCACGGGTAAGGGCGATCTATATGTGCGCGTACGCGTTGACATCCCCAGGAAACTGACCGAACGCCAAAAAACCCTGCTGCGTGAATTCGAGAACTCGCTGACGGGCAAGGAGTACGAGGGTCGCCGCAGCTTCCTTGATCGGATGAAGGATCTGTTTACGGTTCGGGAGGGATAGCTTGATGAAACGCAGGGGTTGTCATTTATGAAGTTTATTGAGGCGACGGTTCACACGACGACGGAAGCGGCCGACCTGGTCGCAGAGTTCGCTCGCGAGGAGGGCGCGATGGGCGCGTACATCATCGACAAAAACGACCTTGATCAGCGCGGAGAGGCCGCGCAATGGGACACGATCGATGAGGAAACGCTCAAAGCGATGCCCGACGACGCGCTGGTTCGCGCGGTGTTCGCGCCCGAGCGCGCGGGGGGCGTTAAAACTTTGCGCGAACGGCTGGACGTTCTGCTTGGCGACAGCTTCGGTTTGAATGTCGGCGCGCTTGCCGTCGAAACCCGCGAACTGGACGACGCGGATTGGGCGGACGCGTGGAAGAAATACTTCAAGCCGTTCAGGGTAGGCAATCGCATTATCATCAAGCCATCGTGGGAAGACTTCTCGCCCGCGCCGACCGACGTCGTGCTGGAGTTGGATCCCGGTATGGCGTTCGGTACGGGTACGCATGAGACGACGGCGCTGTCGCTGGAGCTGTTGGAGGACGTCGTGCGGGCGGGGGATATCGCGCTGGACGTGGGCACCGGCTCCGGCATCCTCGCGATCGCGGCGGCCAAACTGGGCGCGCGCCGCGTCCTTGCCGTGGATCAGGATCCCGACGCCGTAAAGGTCGCGCAAGAGAATGTAGAGCGCAACGGCTTGACCGATTTCATCCGCACCGGCGCGGCCGATCTGCTGGAAGGCCTGGAAGACCGCGCCGATACGCGCGCGTATGTGATCGGACGCGCCGATCTGGTTATCGCGAATATACTGGCCGACGTAGTTATACGGCTGATGCCATCGGCGTTCACCGCGCTGCGCACGGGCGGGAAGATGGTCGTCTCCGGGATAATCAAGGATCGCGCGGAGGACGCGCGCGACGCGTTCCGCCGGGCGGGGTTCACAGTGGAGGGCGAACGCGCAGCGGGCGAATGGATCGCGATGGTGGCGCGTAAAGGGTAAGTCTGTAGATCCGCTGAACGGACGAGCCGGAGCGAGCGGCGAAAGACGTGCGGACGTTGCGCGTTAAGCGGTACGCGGTAAAAAGATAGGGGCTTGCGGGTGCATCGATTCTTTGTGGAATTGACGGGGACGGGCCCTGGCGCACGGGTGACGCTGCCTCAAGACGAGGCGGTGCACGCGTCGCGAGTGCTGCGGCTGCGCGCGGGTGAACGCGTCGGTTTGCTGGACGGGCTTGGACTTAGCGCCGAAGGGCGGCTTGTCGAGGTTGGCGATCGAGTGACGGTGGAAATAATCGGGTCGCTGCCGTCCGCAGAACCCCGGCTGCGCGTCACTCTCTATCAAGGCCTGCCCAAACTGGATAAACTGGACTGGGTCATCCAGAAATCCACTGAACTCGGCGTAGATCGGATAACGCCGATAAGGTTCGCGCGGTGCGACGTTCGTGAATTATCCGCCGAACGCGTGACGCGCGGGAACAAGGTCTCCCGCGAGGCGTCCAAACAATGCGGTCGGGCATGGCGTCCGCCTGTTGAACCGCTGATCTCACTTGACGAATTGATTGAACGATTGTCAGGCGATCGGCTCAGCCCGGCGTTTCTGCTGTGGGAACAAGCCATTGAACCTTTTGTGGGACAATTTACGAAGCGCGCGTCGGACGCGGAAAGCGTATCGCTTATCATCGGTCCGGAGGGCGGCGTCAGCGAGGCGGAGGCGGAGAGGCTTATAGGCGCGGGCGCGCTGGCCGTATCGCTTGGATTGAGGATACTGCGCACGGAAACCGCGCCGCTGGCGGCGCTGGCGCTGATGATGGGGTTATCCGGCGATATGGGTTAGGGGGATTCGGTGCCGACTATAGCCGCTTTTACGCTGGGATGCAAGGTCAATCAGTACGATACCCGCGCGATGATCGAGCGGTTCATCGCTGACGGATACATAGAAACGCCGTTCGAAGACGGTGGAGCGGACGTCGTGCTGATCAACACGTGCACCGTGACGGCCGTTGGGGATCAAAAGTCGCGGCAGGCTGTACGCCGTGCGAGCCGTCTTCATCCAGGCGCGGCGATAATCGTCGGCGGCTGCCTCGCGCAGCGCGATCCCGATACATTGACCGCCATGCGCGGCGAAGGCGTGAGGCTCGTGCTGGGCACTCAGAAGCGCTCCGAAGTCGTCGCGTTGCTGGAAGAGGCGCTCCAACAGGCGGAGCCGCTGGTCGCGGTGGACGACGCGATTGAGCGCGCGTTCGAGCCGCTGACCGTATCGGCGAGCGGGGAGGGTCGCACGCGCGCCACGCTCAAGATTGAGGAGGGCTGCGACTCGCACTGTACCTACTGCATAATTCCCAGCGTGCGCGGCAGGGTGCGCTCCAGGCCGGTCAGCGAGATAAGGAGCGAAGCGTCGCGCCTGGCGGATGGCGGCTATCTGGAGATAGTCGTAACCGGCGTCAACCTGAGCGCATACGGCAAGGACTTGACGGACGAGAACGGCGTGGCGGTTACGCTGGCGGACGCGATAGAGGCTATCGCGGATTCGGGCGTGAAGCGGATACGGTTCAGTTCGCTGGAGCCGGGGATCATCAGTGGAGCGTTCGTAGAGCGGATCAAGCGGATACCTGCCCTGTGTCCGCATTTCCCGCTGGCGTTGCAGAGCGGCAGCGACGCGGTGCTCAAGCGAATGGGACGAGGGTATACGTCGGCGGAATACATGAGCGCGGCGGAACTGCTGCGCGAAGCGTTTCCCGATAGCGCGTTGACGACGGACGTGTTGACGGGATTCCCGGGCGAGACGATGGAGCAGTTCGAGGAAACGGCGCGGTTCGTCGAGGCGGTCGGGTTCGCGAGGATTCACGTGTTCCCATACTCTAAGCGCGAGGGGACCCCCGCGGCCCGGCTTCCCGGGCAGCTGACCAGCGCCGTGAAGGCGGAGCGCGCCCGCCTCCTAATCGAATTGGGGCAAGAGCTTGAAAAGCGATATGTGGCCAGGATGATTGGGCAGGTAAGAGCCGTCTTATTTGAGCGGACGTCTGACGGCGGCGGCGAGGGATATACGCCGGAGTATGTGAGGGTATTCGCGGATTGTGCGGATAAACGGCTGTCGGGGAGCGTCGCGAAAGCGCGTCTGGTCGAAATTACCGAAAGAGGCGTTCGCGGGGTGCTGATTGGACGCCAACACCCATAAGGTTGAGTTAGGTTGTTTGGGTATGTATATGGCGGAGCAAGGAGGGGGATCGGGGTTGCCTACGGAAAATGGCTGCGTGTTCTGCGAGATCGCGCGAGGAGAAATTCCGGCGAAAAAACTGTATGAAGACGACGAAGTTATCGCCATTGAGGACGTCGCGCCTCAAGCGCCGGTGCACGCGCTGATTATGCCTAAGGCGCATATCTCCGGGCTTAATCAGTTGGACGCGCTCTCGGATGCGACGCTGGCGAAGCTGATACGCGTCGCCGGAAAATTGGCGCAGGAACAGGGCATAAAGGAACGGGGCTACCGCATTGTGTCAAATTGCGGACAGGATGCGTGCCAAAGCGTACCCCATCTGCATATACACCTATTGGGAGGGCGCGCGATGGGTTCGGAGTTGGCGTAGCGGATGTATAAACAAGCCAAAGCAATTCGTCATGTTCTGTCGAATATAGACGAATTTCCACGAGTGGAAAACCAATTCACCTGTTGACGTTCCACATCAAACGCGCTATAATGCCAATGTGGTGCGTGATTATCTGAAACGGGGGCGATGCCCCGTGCGGAGCGGGGCGAAGCCCCGGTACCCAACAGATGAGCGGAGGGGAGGGATACCATGTCGGAAGTACGAATAAGGGAAAACGAATCCCTGGAAAGCGCTCTGAGAAGATTTAAGCGCCAATGCGCGCGCGCGGGCGTGCTGGCTGAGGTTCGCAAGCGTGAACATTACGAGAAGCCCAGTGTCAAGCGCAAGAAAAAGGCGGAAGCGGCTCGGAAACGCAAGTATTAATCCATGAAAAGCGTGAAATGAAACGCACCCTCCTCCCAAAATGGGAGGAGGGCCTATGGGGATAGTATAGATTGTGTATACATTGACTCGTTATCATACGCAATGCGGGATTACATGGATTATATTACGAACTATTACCCGGTTACGCGCTTGTTTGAATGCATATACATCGCGTCTGCCGCATATACTGTTAACAGGAATGATTTATCGCGCATCCATACATAACTAGCAGACGATGAAACCCAAACCTTGAGTTATGGACGAGGCAACGCGAGCGGCGAAAAGGTCGCTCATAACCGAGCGTTTGAATTCAGGCGACCTGCTAGAATTACAGCAAGGCTTTCATCAGCATAGCCGCATATCGGAGAGGAGCGTTCCGTTTGGAGTCGCATAAAACCGCAGCGCTTTCAGCTGCCTCGCCTATCAATACATCTATCAATGCAGCAAACCCCGCTTCCAGACCAGCATTTGATCAAATGCTGCTAAAAGATCTGAAAGAATACGCCCGCGCGCACGGCGTACCGCTGCCGACGGGACTGAATAAGCCGGATATCGCGGCGCTGCTGGCCGGCGGATGGGAGCGCGGCTACTCGGATATACAACCGCCGCGCAGGGGACGGCCACGCGGAACCATGTCGGCGCATAAACCCGCAACCATTACAGCTGAAAAACCATCCGAATCATCCGCGCCATCACAACCGGATAAGGCGGCGCCTAGCACGGGTCGCGCGCGTACATGGGTGTCTGTTCGCCGTCCTATAGTTTCTATTGCTAAAGAAGAGATCGCAAAAGAAGAGCCGGAGAAGACTGAAGCAATCGGTGAAAAAGCCATTGACGACGCTAAGTCCGTCGATTTGTCCGCTTTAACCACGCCAGCCGCTTTAACCACGCCAGCCGCTTTAACCACGCCAGCCGCTTTAACCACGCCAGCCGCTTTAGCCACGCCAGCCGCTTT
>JAITDK010000266.1 GCA_031282605.1 Oscillospiraceae bacterium | reverse complement strand
GTTCCTTGCTCGCGTCAAGCGCGCGGGCAAGCGTGGTTTCGCGCGGGTTTTTCATATTGGAGCAGGCGGGGTTGTAATGATACTTCGTGCCGGTCTTGCTCAGATATACGGGGCGCGCGGCGATTATGATATCATACAAACCCTCGGGAAGCTGGTCGGGTTCGATCGCGGATACGTCGTACAGTTTGTTCAGCGCGAGGGCGAAAGCCTCGGAGCCGAACATGTTTTCGGCGTCGGTGACGGGCGAGACGGTCAGCGCACCGGATTCGATATAACCGCCATACACATATGCATCCGACTCGACCGTAACCGGGTACCAAGGCGATTCCAGCGAATCGCCGGAAGCAAGCACGCATACCACCGTGCCCGTATTCGGTATAACCGTGACGGCGTCGCCGCCGGGCTGACTATACACGCTGACGGCGTCGGCGTTGGTCGTGCCGATGCGCACGTCCAGGCGGTTCAGGTCGATGAAGCCGCTCTCGTCCAGCGGGATAGGGAGCGCTAACGCTGGTTCAGGCGCAGTCTCCGAGAGCGCCGCCGCGAAAACCAGCGCAATTATAAGCATCAATAATGATAAGGGCTTGAAATGACCGCGCATGGCAACCGCCTCCAATTTTTATAGAGTTCACCTTTTCTGTAAAATGATAACACACAGGCAGTCCCATTTTCAATGGAAATGATTACTAGTGGATTGGCTTTAATCGGGATCTGTCGAACTGAAAATGACTGTAAAATAAACGCAGTCATACCCCGTACCGCTAAGAAATCCCCGTCTTCGCGTGGCCTTTTCGCCGCTCGGATCGGTTCTTGCGCCGATCTTGCCTGGTCGGCTCGCCTTAGCGAGCGACGGGCATTCATCGCGAACTCATGGAAACTCTTAACGGTACGGAGTATACCTAATAAACTAGCTCGCCGCGTCCGCAGCCTTCGCCTTCGTCTTTGGATGCTTCACCCACTCGGGCGTGCCGATAACCTCTGACTCGATCGAAGTGGGCGGCGTCTCCAGCAGCGCGGGGTTTTCCATATACTTTCTCCAGCCGCGAAACAGCGTGGCATACGCCAGTCCGTTCATAATCCGCTCGTCGCCTACAAACCCCAGCGGGATTACGCGCTTGATGACTATCTCCCCGTTTGGGTTAGCGCGGGCCTTGCGGCTGATCTTGCCCAGGCTTAGGAACAATCCGGTCGTGCCGAAGTTATAGATATGATGGTAGATGTAATTGATACCCAGCGAGGCCATGTTGGTTACGAACAGCGACGTATGGAACGGGCTTAAGTCGATGACCGCGCGTGGCATCAAGCCATACCTGTCCAGCAACCGCAGTCCGCCGACCAGAATCGTGGGCAGCATCGGCGCAGACATGAGTCCCCTAGCGAGGCGTTCCGTGCTATTGCCCATCGCGGCGGGATTGCGGTTCGCGGCTATCGCGGCCTCGACGCGCTCGGATACGTCGAATATCGTGTCATACGGGTCGAACTTTACCTTTACGGCTGAGGCGTCCGACTTGGATTGTTTATCCTGCTTGAGCACCATGAACGACACCGCGATCTCGTTGCGCGCGAATATCTGTTTGTTCATAACGAAGCGATTCGACTCGGGGTTCTCGGTAAGCACGCGCACGTACGCCGCGATGATTATTGACATGAACGACACCGTCCTGCCCAACTCGCGCTGACGCTGGATGTAATCCGCCACTTTGTCGTAATCCACTTCCTGAGGCGTCCATACCTGCGCGTCGCACCGCTGCGGCATCAGGTACGCCATAATCATTTGAATCGGGTCAATACTAGTCAGCCGCCTGCCGTCAAACCTGAATCCAAACATGCAATCATTCCTTTTATCAGCATTTTTTGCGATCAATTCTCCACTACCGATAGCCGCCGATAACGCAAAGCGAGCCAGCGGCCAGTCCCAAAGGGATTCTTACCGCGCTTGAAGGGATTCTTTCCTGTATCATACTTGATTACGCCGCTCACGTCAATGTAAAGTTAGAGTTTTGATGATGGCGCTATGAATAATATCCACCCATTCCAGGCAAGATAATACCATGTGTTCCCTGTATACGGAGGATAATGGCATGAGCAGGTATGGTTTTTTTCCGCGCGCGCTAGCGGTTGGCGCTGTAGTGTTACTTTTGCTCTCCGTTCGGGCGGGCGAACCGCCGGAGATGGACGCCAGCCGCGCGGCGCTGTCCGCCGCGCTGGAGCAAGGCAGTGTGATCCGCTTACACGTGATAGCGAACAGCGATTCCGATGAGGATCAAGCGTTGAAGCTGCGAGTGCGCGACGCCGTACTGGAGGCGTACGCTCCGACGCTGGCTGCGTCCGATCCTAGCGAAGCGAGGCGCACGATTCTGGCGAACACGCGTAATCTGCAAACCCTCGCCGAAGCCGTCGTCGCCGAGTATGGCGCCGAGGCAGCCGTAGAGGTAGCGTTCGCGCCGGAACGCTTCCCGGATCGTGAATACGCCGGGATGATTGTTCCCGATGGCACATATGATTCATTAATCATAAGCATAGGTGAAGCCGCCGGACGCAACTGGTGGTGCGTGATATACCCTCCGCTGTGTCTGCTGACGCCGGATACTGTCGCGGCCGCCGAGGCCGCCAGGCCTGTCGCCGCAATAGCGGATGAGGGCGTAATACCCGCCATTCCCGCCGCCGCGAATCGCGCGAGATTGCCACGGAATGCATCCGACCTATGCAAGGTCGGCAAGTTGCTGCCAGCCACCGTTCCGGTTAAGCGGACTCAACCTGTCTTCGAGAGCACGCTGCTGCGCTGGTTCAGGGCATTAGCAAACAATATATAACATGAAGGATTGGATGGAGGATTCCCATGCGTGAACGCATCACAATCGCACCCCGTATGACGAATGGGCAAGGCAGCGCGTATGGATTCAGGAGGGTGGGACGGCGGCGCGCCGTGATATGGGCCATCCAACTGGCCGTGGTGGTGGTCGTACTGACGCTGTTCGTGTCGGTATGGGCTTCGGCCGCGACTTCTATCGCCTGGGGTTCCACGGGCAGCAACGTCACCGCCGTCCAAAAGAAGCTCAAGCAGTGGGGTTATTACAGCGGTTCTGTGGACGGCGTGTACGGCCAGAGCACCTACAACGCGGTCGTCGCGTTCCAGAAGAAGAACGGGCTGAAGGCCGACGGCGTCGTCGGCGCGTCGACCGCCGCCGCGATAGGCGTCACGCTCGGCGGGGGTTCATCCAGCGGATCGTCAAGCAGCTCCGTCGCGGCCAGCGGCGGATACTCCACCAGCGAAACGGAGATTCTAGCGCGCATTATCCACGGCGAGGCGCGCGGCGAGCCATATATCGGCAAGGTCGCCGTAGCCGCGGTGGTGCTCAATCGAGTGCACAACGCATCGTTCCCGAATACGGTCGCGGCAGTGGTATATCAGTCGGGAGCGTTCGACGCGGTATCCGACGGCCAGATCTGGCTCACGCCCAACGACGAAAGCTGGCGCGCGGCTCGCGACGCGTTGAACGGCTGGGATCCAACATACGGCTGCCTGTACTACTTTAATCCGCAGACGGCAACCAACGCGTGGATATGGTCGCGCGAGGTGCGACTGAAGATTGGCCGCCACTGGTTCGCGATATAGGAGGGGCACAATGCAAGCGAATGCAAACGACACGAACTGGCGCGGTCGCTATAGAGGCCGCCATGATTGGAACTCAAGCGGTCGGTCGGGCGGACGCTCGATAAGCAAGGCCGCAGTCGCGTTAGCCGTGCTGCTGGCCGCCGCGATAGGGTTGATCGCGTGGCAGACAGCGCGCGCGGAGAAGCTCAAGCGTTCATTGGAAGTGGCGCGCCAACAAGCGTTCTACAGCCTGATCGACGGACTAAACAGCGTCGAGCTGAATCTGAGCAAACTGATGGTCAGCTCCACACCCAGAGAAGGCGCGATGCTGCTATCCCGCGTCTCAATGCAAGCGGGCGAGGCGTCCAGCTCGCTGGCGCAGCTGCCTCTAAGCGGCGAGCCGATCCAGGCCAGCATGAAGTTTGTCAACCAGGTATCCGATTACGCAAGGACGCTAACGGCATCGGCCGCCGAAGGCAGGCCGTTTTCCGACTCCGATATGCAGCAGCTGCAGGGATTGCTATACCACGCGAACACGATCAACCGCCAGTTATCCGAGATGATGGCGACTGTGCCCAGCGACTGGTGGTCGCAATCGGGCGATGAGGAGCAAGCGCCGCTGGTTCGCGCAATGGATACCCAGAACGCATCCGAGTATCCGTCGCTGATATACGACGGCCCATTCTCCGACGGCAAGCATGAGGGCGAGGCGAAGGCGTTGGGCAGCGAGCAGTTAGACGCGGATGAGGCGCTGCGCCGAGCGATAGCGTTCGTTGGCGAGGACAGGGTAACGTTGACGGCGCGCACCAGTGATACGGGCGGCCCGGTCGCCAGCTATGGATTTGTACTGGACACCACCGACGGACGCTTGAACGTTCATGTCACCCAGCGCGGCGGCCAGGTGCTGTGGATAATGCCGGAGAACGGCGAATACGATCAGTCGCTATCGATACAGGATTGCGTGGATAGAGCGACAGAGTTCCTTGCCGAGCGTGGATTCAGCCCGATGGAA
>JAITDK010000251.1 GCA_031282605.1 Oscillospiraceae bacterium | reverse complement strand
TACGGCGGCAGCATGAACGCCGTCAACGCGGCGGGACTCCTGGCGCAGCCTGAGATTGACGGCGGGTTGATCGGCGGCGCGAGCCTCAAGGCGAATGATTTCGCGGCGATCGTTAAATCGGCGTCATAGCGGCGTCATAACACCGGCACGGACGCCAAATACAATATCAGCCGTCAAGGGCGGGGCGGACGCCGTCCGATCTTGACGGCTGTAACGTATCGCCGTTATAACACCAATACCGATTGAATTGATTGAATCGAGGGCGAACATGCCGCAATACATCGCGCTGCGCAAAACACCGTTTACACCGGAGCAAGACGAAACGCTTGCCTCAACCATCAGGTCTGGCGGTTACGAACCTATTTTCATGACCGGGGATGAAACGCCGGACGGATTCCCTTGGGATGAATGCGTAGCCCTGATGGGCGCGTTTTCCAAGGACTGCATATCAATGATGCCCAACCTGCGCTGGGTTCAGACGGCGTGGGCGGGCGTGGATTCGCTGCGCGGCGCGGCGTATCCCAGCCCGGATACAGTGCTGTGCAATGGATCCGGCGGCTATGGCCCCATAATCGCGGAGTATCTGCTGGGCGCGGCGCTTATGCTGCTGCATCGTATCGACATGTATATACGGGCGCAAGGCCGCAGGGAGTGGAATTGGCTAGGCGCAGCGCGCTCGCTGCGCGGCGGCACGGTTATGGTGATCGGGCTGGGCGATATAGGCGGGCAGTTCGCGCGCTACGCGAAGGCGCTGGGCGCGACCGTGCTGGGGGTTCGCCGCACCCAGAGCGCGCCGCCGGAGGGCGTCGACGAGTTGATACCATATGAGCGGCTGATAGACGTGCTGCCCCGCGCGGATGTTGTGGCGATGACACTGCCCGCTACGGATGAAACCGCCGGGTTGTTCAGCGCGAGACACGTCGCCGCGATGAAGCCGGACGCGGTATTCCTCAACATAGGGCGCGGCGTTACGGTCGACGAGGACGCGCTGATACGCGCGCTGAGTTCGCGTTCGATAGCGGGCGCGGTGCTGGACGTCGTTCGAACGGAGCCGCTGCCGCGCGACAATCCGTTGTGGACGCTGGATAACGTGGTGATAACCCCGCACGTTTCAGGACGCATGGATGATCCGGCGAACGCGGCGCTGATATACCAGATATTCGAGGACAACCTGCAACGATTCCTCGACGGCCGCCCGCTGCGCAACGTAGTGGATCGCGTGCGCGGTTATTAACGTGCGTATTAGCGTGCGTACTAATGAATCCGGAGGCGCTGACAATGAGTAACGTGAATGATAACACCGCCGATCTGTACCGCGCGCGCCGCCGCGAGTCTGCCGCCGTCGTTACCGTGCTGGGGCGCGATCAGAAGGGGATCATCGCGAAGGTCTCCGCCGTGCTTTATGAGTGCGGCGCGAATATCCTAGATCTCAGTCAGACCGTGCTCGGCGACATGTTCAACATGGTGATGCTCGTTGACGTAGGGTCAAGCGACTTCAACGCGATTCAAACGCGGCTAGAGACGCTGGGCGAGACCATAGGCCAGCAGATACGAATCCAGCGCAGCGCGATATTCGACGCCATGCACAGGGTATAGGAGGCGGCTATGATTGATCCGCGCGAAGTCCTCGATACACTGCGCATGATCGATATGGAGAAGCTCGACGTGCGCACAATCACGCTGGGCATCTCCTTGTTGGGCTGCGTAAGCGACGATGCCGGCAGGCTGTGCCGGCGCGTGTATGATACCGTTACGCGCAAGGCTGAACGTCTGGTTGAGGTAGGCGAGCAGATAGAGCGGGAGTTTGGAGTACCGATCGTCAACAAACGCATATCGGTCACGCCAGCGGCGTTGATCGCGGGGGCGTTGAACGATCCGACGCCAGTCGCTCGCGCGCTGGATAAAGCGGCGAAAACCACAGGTGTGCACTTCATTGGCGGTTACGCCGCGCTGGTGCAGAAGGGGATGACAGCGGCCGACCGCGCGTTGATCGAGTCGCTGCCGGAAGCGCTGTCACAGACCGACCGCGTATGCGCCGCCGTTAATGTGGCGTCCACACGCGCGGGTATCGACATGGATGCGATAGCGTTATGTGGTCGCGCGATAAAGGAGTTGTCGCTGCGAACGGCGGACAGCGGCGGGTTCGGGTGTGCTAAGCTGGTAGTGTTCGCGAATGCGGTTGAGGATAATCCGTTTATGGCGGGGGCGTTCCATGGTCCGGGCGAGGGTGATTGGGCGGTGAACGTCGGTGTGTCCGGGCCGGGGGTAGTCAAGCGCGCGTTGGAGGAAGTGCGAGGCGCGCCGTGCGACGAGGTGGCCGAGTGTATCAAGAGGACTGCGTTCCGAGTGACGCGTGTGGGGCAGGTGGTTGCGAGGGAGGCTGCGAGGAGATTGGGCGCGCCGTTCGGCATTGTAGATTTGTCGCTAGCGCCGACGCCTGCGCAGGGTGATTCGGTGGCGCGTATTTTGGAGGAGATTGGGTTGGAGGTCTGCGGCGGGCCGGGCAGCACGGCGGCGTTGGCGATGCTAAATGACGCGGTGAAGAAGGGTGGAGTGATGGCGTCGTCGCACGTGGGTGGATTATCGGGGGCATTCATCCCGCTAAGCGAGGATATAGGCATGATTGAGGCTGCGGAGCGCGGCGCGCTGTCCATTGAGAAGCTAGAGGCGATGACATGCGTATGCTCGGTGGGGCTGGACATGATTGCAATCCCAGGCGAGGTTACCGCCGAGACGATCAGCGCGATCATAGCGGACGAGGCTGCGATAGGAGTAGTGAACAATAAGACGACTGGCGCGAGGCTGGTGCCCGTACCGGGCAAGCGGGCGGGTGATTCGGTAGAGTTTGGCGGGCTGTTCGGTCGCGCACCGATACTGCATGTGAAGGAATACTCGGCTGCGGCGTTCATCAACAGAGGCGGCAGGATACCCGCACCGCTGACGGGGGTTAGGAATTAGGGAAAAGGATCTCCGCAAGGCGATGGGGACTAATGGAACCGATTCCGCAGCGCGACAGACTATCCAGGTACAATCGGCAATCCGAAGCCGATAGAATGTGTATCACGATGGTCCAGGCGAAGCCTGGTCAGGATTCGAAAGGGCGGATAGCCCTTCGCAGGGTCAGGGACGCGGCGCATCCGCGCCTTCGGGAAGGGGTCTCACGACCCC
>JAITDK010000201.1 GCA_031282605.1 Oscillospiraceae bacterium | reverse complement strand
CAGGCTTCCACTGTGGCCGAAGCTATCCACGTTGTATCCTGTGCGTGGACGCGTGCCGAACGCCTGCTCAAAATATCGCTGACCGTACAACGCTTGTCTGGCGAAGCTCTCGCCGGAGGGGATGTTGCAGTCCGGCTGAATCCACCATCCGCCCGCGAGCGCCCAACGTCCCTCTTTCACTCGCGCACGGATACGACCGAACAACTCCGGATCGTTCTTTTCGACCCACTCGTAGTAAGACGCCGCCGCACTGGTGAATATGAAGCCAGGCGTTTCATCCATCCGCTCCAGCGCGGCGCGGAACGTCGCCCGTATCTCGGAGAACCCGAACTGCCAGCGCCATAACCACACGGGGTCGATGTGCGCATTACCGATCATATACAGCGTTTTTTCCTGTGATTGTTTCATTGTCGTGTCCTTCCTGATGGTATCGAATCCCGCCTGATATAGTTAAGACGATAAAAGCGCCTTTGTCAAGTTGTAAAATCAGGGCATGTATAGCAAAGTATGTATATGGGAATGATCCCCGGCAGACAAAAAACACACAGAGGGCGGCAATATACCACCCTCCGCGCGCATACCTCAGCCAATATTCATCTATGCAAGACCGATCTGGCGCTTAATCATTAAACGGCAGCGGAACCTCTTATGGTCTCCGCCTTCAGCTGCGCCGTCACACACAATTCCGCCGCCTTGAACGCGTGCGCTTGCGTCATAGCGTTCTCGGTGCGGTTGACGCAGTCCAGTATCAGCTGTCCAAAGTATGGACATCCCACCTTACCCGTCGCGTCAAAGTAATACTCGCCCTCGCCATTCGCCCAGTATACATGGTTGCCGCCCGTCTGACCGCTGGCGATATCGTGATACTTGCGCACCTCGATAAACCCTTCCGTGCCCAGTATCGTCAGCCTGCCGTCGCCCCACGTCCCCAACCCGTCAGGCGTAAACCAATCCACCCGGAAATAGTTCGTCGCGCCGTTGTCGGCCAGCAGCATAGCCTCGCCGAAGTCGTCCAGTTCTGGGTATTCCGGATGCGCATAGTTCGCGATGCGGCTGTACGTGATCCCCGCGTCTTTCGCGCCGGTGTAATAGAGGAATTGCTCGATCTGATGGCTGCCGATATCGCACAGTATCCCGCCGTACTGCTCCTTGATGAAGAACCAGGGCGGCCGATTCTTCGCGCTGAGCCTATGCGGTCCGGTGCCCAGCACCTGCAATACCCGACCGACAGCACCCTGCTCGATCAGCTGCCCGGCGTATATCGCGCCCTCGACATGCAGCCGCTCGCTGTAGTACACCATGTACTTCTTGCCTGTTTTTGTAACAGTATCCTTCGCCGCAGCCAGCTGATCCAGAGTGGTTAGAGGCGCCTTGTCGGTGAAGTAATCCTTGCCCGCGTTCATCGCCCGCAGACCCAGCGCGCATCTCAGGTTGGTCACCGCGGCCGACGCAACCAGCTTAGTCCGTTCATCCTGCAATACCTGCTGTTCGGACTGGGCGACGACGACGTCGGGGAATGCCTTCTTGAACGCCTCGACCTTCGCCGGATCGGGATCGTAAACGTAGCGCAGCGTCGCGCCCGCCTCGATCAGACCGTTGCACATGCCGTATATATGCCCATGATCCAGCGCGACTGCTGAAAACTCGAACTCTCCCGGCTTGACCACCGGATTGGGCTTGCCCTTCGGGGCGTAATTCATACCCTCGGAACGTGCTGTACTCATTTGGTTCCTCCCGCTATTTGTAATCGCTGCCGACCGTGATCACGGCGTCGCCCAGCGACGAGTGTGAAGTCGTCTTCTCATAGAAGTGCGGTACCTTGGCAAGCATCCCACTGACGGTGTAGAACGGATCGTCCTTGGAGATAGGCAGCGCGACGGTCTCGCGCAGAGCGCCCGACTTGTATATCGCGGTGATCATCTCTATCGTGCGACGTCCGTCGATCCCAGTGATGTCGGGTTTAACGCCCCGCTCGATCGCGGATATCACGTTCTCAATCTCTCCGGTATGCGCTTCATGCTCTATTTCGGGCAGCGACTCGTAGCGTTCGGTCAGTTCCGCTTCCAGGGCGTCGTTGCGCTCGGGGAATCCGTTCGGCTTGGATATGGAGGCGTATGGCTTCCATGGCGCGCCGATCCTCGCCTTTTCGCACTGGAACTGAACCTGCTGCTCCTCGCCGTGATGAACTACGGAGCTGGTCGCAGTCGCCAGTGCGCCAGGATACTGGAACACGGCGACGGAGAGATCCTCTATCTCGGCGTTGTCATGGGCGGTATTCGCCATCATGGCCGTGACGGATTGAGGCAGACCCATCATCCATCCCAGCATATCGATGTGGTGCACCGCGTGATTCAGTGTACACCCGCCGCCCTCCTTCGTCCACAGCCCGCGCCACCATAGGTCGTAGTAGCAGTGCCCGCGCCACCACAGCGAATCGATCTGCGCGTGCCGCACCGGTCCGGCCATACCGGAATCAAGCATAGCCTTCAACCGCGCTATGGGCGTGCGGAATCTATTCTGCGCGATACACGCCAGCGTTTTGCCGCTCTCGCGCTCGGCGCGGAGCATGAGATCGCACTCCTCAAGCGACGCGGCCATCGGTTTCTCAACGATAACGTTCTTGCCTGCGCGCAGACTATTAATCGCGATCTCGGCATGGCAGAACGGCGGCGTGCATATGTCGACCACATCTATGTCGTCGCGGTCGAGTATCTTCAAATGGTCGTCGAATATCTCGCAGTCGACACCAAACTCCCGCGATTTCTCGACGGCCTTCTCGGGGAATATATCCACCATGGCGACTATCCTGGCCCTGTCGGGGAACGTGAGCCATGCCGGGATATGCGCGCGGGAGATATTACCAGTACCCACAACTGCGACACGGATCATAGCGGCACCTCCTAATGATTGGTAACTGAGTATGTTATACCATGTTCCGCGGCTTAACGCAATTGTTAAAGAGCCGTCAAACGGGAATTAAGGGAGGATAAAAACCCGGCTAGAATCCGGCGAAGGCGCCGTCGGGGCGCGGCGCGGACTCAATTAAGGCGCGGCAGCGGCCTCGGCGGGTATGACATCCGCCTTCGGCTGGCGGCGCGCGTCGATCAGATACCACGCCATCGACGCGAAACCGCGCATCGCGGCGGTCAGGCTGATAGCGCCCCAAACGCCTATCACGCCCCATATGCGAACCGCGACAGCGGCCATCGTCACGCGCAGTATATTCGATATCACGCTCACCAAGGAACTGGGCAGCGTCCGTCCTGTGCCTCGGAACGTTCCGCTGGACACGGCCTCAAGGCACTGCGGCAGCTGGCAGAGCGCCAGCACTTGCATATACATGATCCCCAGATCCTGTACCTCGGGATCGGGCAGGAATATCCAGAACAGCACGCCGCCGGCCGTCAGCAGCAGCGCGGTAACGGCGACGCCGTATATCACCATCGTCCATACCGATATATTGAATCCGCGCCGTATCCGCGTCCACTTGCCCGCGCCGTAGTTTTGTCCCATGAACGACACCAGCGCGCTGCCGAACCCGCCGCCTATCAGCCACGTCAACGACTCGATCTGCGAGCCGATGCGCCCGACCGCCAGCGCGACCTCGCCGAACGGCGAGACCATTCGACTTGTCACCATCGCCATGAACGTGAAGAACGCGCTCTCCGCGCATATCGGAGCGGCCCATATGGTTATCCGCCGAAGTATCGCGAAGTCCGGCCTCGACACGATATGGTAATCGGCGAAGGGTCTGAGACTGCCGCGCTTCATCAGCGTGACCAGCATTACGCACGACGCCACCTGCGCGATTACCGTGGCGATCGCGGCTCCGGCCAGACCCAAGCCCATCGGGAATATCATAATCGGGTCGAGTATCATGTTGACCGCCAGGCCGATCCCGTTTACAAAGAACGGCACGCGGCTGTTGCCTGCCGCGTTGAACGTCCCCACAAGCGACGCGGTCACGAACGTGAACGGCACCCCTATCCCCACCAACGCCAGATAGGATTCAGCCATCGCGACGACTTCCGGCTCCTGTATGTTGAAGAACGCCACCAGCGGCACGCGGAACATGATCATCGCCGCGCCATACGCCACGCCTAGTATGAACGCGATCATGATCGAATTCTCGCTGTACCGCCGCGCGGCTTCCGGGTCGCCCTTGCCCAGGTGCTGGGATACGCCGATCTCCGCGCCCATCCGTCCCACCATCAGCAGCGACATCGACAGCCACATATACAGCCCGCACGTCCCCGACGCGGCCACCGCGCTTGTGCTAAGCCGACCCAGCCAAAACATGTCGGTCAGGTTGTACGACATCTGGATTAGCTGGGTGCCCATTATCGGCAGCGCGACCAGCAGCAGCTTGTTCAGTATCCCGCCGCCGGTCAGGTCGTTGCGCGTCTCCGCATGCGGCTTTTTTGAATGATTCATTGGAATCAGTCCTTTCGGTTATAAGATGATACCGCCAGCATGACGCGGCGTCAAGCCAGCAGCGCGTCAAACAGATTCAGCTGGCTGGTCTCCGGCAGTCCGGCCAAACATCCCTGACCGCGCAGCATCTCTATTACCGACGACGACACCCGCGCGCGGCCGCGCAGATCCTCTATCGACAGGAACGGCCTCTCATCCCGCGCGGTGACTATCGACTGCGCCGCCGCCAAACCCAACCCGGCCAGCGCGGTAAACGGGGGACGTATCCCTCCCGCCTCGATCCGGAACACGCCAGCGCCCGATCGATACAAGTCCACCTGCAGGAAGCGTATGCCGCGCAGATTCATCTCCAACGCCAGTTCCAGCATTGTGATCTGATCCTTCTCCTTCGCGGTAAGCTCGCGGAAGCGTTCGTTGAGCTTGCTTAGCTGCGCGCGCAACCCGTCCTCGGGCAGCAGCATCACGCTGGCGTCAAACCCTACCGCGCGGATAGTGAAATACGCGCAGTAGTACGCATTAGGCTCATATACCTTGAACCAGCCGATCCTCAGCGCCATCGTCACATACGCCACGGCGTGGCCTTTGGGGAACATATACTTGATCTTGCGGCACGAATCCATGATCCATTCTGGCACGCGCGCCTTGATCATCGCCTGTTCCATATGGGGCTTCAAGCCCTTGCCCTTTCGCACGGATTCCATCGTATCGAAGGCGGTCTTCGTGTCCACGCCGCTTAAGATTAGGTAGTTCATGATGTCTTCGCGCGTGCAGATGCATTGGCGCAGCTCGGCGGTGCCGGATTGGATCAATTCCTGCGCGTTGCCCGACCATACGTCCGTACCGTGCGACAGGCCCGATATGCGCACCAGCTCATCCATCGTGGCGGGTTTGGTCTCGTCCAGCATCTGGCGGACAAAGCGCGTGCCGAACTCGGGGATGCCGTACGTACCGGCGGTCGTATCCAGTGCGCCTTCGTCGATGCCCAGCGCCTCGGTCGAGGTGAACAGGCTCATAACCTTCGGGTCGTTTAGCTGGATCGACCGCGCGCTGACGCCGGTCAGGTCTTCCAGCATCTTGATCATCGTCGGATCGTCATGTCCGAGTATGTCCAGCTTGACCAGTATATCGTGCATCGACGCAAAGTCGTAGTGGGTCGTGACCGTGCCGCTGTCTATATCGTCCGCCGGCCGCTGCACCGCCGTGAACTGGCATATGTCATAACCCTTCGGCAGCACGACCATCCCTCCCGGATGCTGCCCCGTCGTGCGCTTCACCCCGACACATCCCAGCGCGAGACGCTGCTTCTCCGCCACCGTCATGGATAGATGCCGCTCCTCCGCGTACTTGTTCACGATGAACAGCGCGGTCTTTTCAGCCAGCGTGCCGATCGTGCCCGCGCGAAACACATGCCCCTCGCCGAACAGCGTCTCGACCGCCTTATGCGCGACGGACTGATACTCGCCCGAGAAGTTCAAATCGATATCGGGCACCTTATCGCCCTCGAACCCCAGGAATACCTCGAAGGGGATATCGTAGCCGTCGCGGATCATCTCGGCGCCGCATTGAGGGCAGTCCCTCGGCGGCAGATCGACGCCCGTGCCCGCGCCCGTATCCCGCGTGTTGAAGTCGCTGAAACGGCATGACGGGCAGACATAATGGGGCGACAGCGGGTTGACCTCGGTGATGCCGTTCATCGTCGCGACCAGCGACGATCCCACGGAACCTCGGGAGCCGACAAGATATCCGTCTTCCAGCGACTTGGCTACCAGTTTCTGCGCGATGCTGTACAGCGTCGCGAAGCCGTAGCCGACGATGGCCTTCAGTTCCTTATCAAGCCGTGCCTGGACGATATCGGGCAGCGTATCGCCGTAACGTTCGCGAGCGACGCGGTACGTCCGCTCCTTGATGTCGTTCGCCGCCTCCGGCCATTCGGGCTGGAACGTCTGCTTTCCCTCCGGATGAACTGGAAACAGCCGCACCGGCTCCAGCGATCGCGCGATCCTGACCGGGTTGTCTATCACGACCTCACGCGCCCTCTTCTCGCCCAGGTACGCGAATTCGTTAAGCATGTCGTCCGTCGTGCGGAAGTACAGCGGCGCCTGCTCCGCAGCGTCCTTGAACCCCTTGTTGGTCATCAGCACCTCGCGGTACTTTGCGTCTTCGGGGTTCAGGAAGTGCGCGTCGCCCGTAGCCGCGACGGGCTTACCCAGTGAATCCGCCAGCGCGATGATGCGGCGGTTGATTTCGTGCAGGCCTTCCACGTCCTTCACACGTCCACTGCGGATCAAGAACTCGTTGTTCCCGTCGGGCATTATCTCGAAGAAATCATAGAACGCGCCGATCTCGCGCAGCGCAGCATCGTCCTTGCCGTCAAGCGCGGCGCGGTATAGTTCCCCGCTCTCGCACGCCGATCCCAGCAGCAGACCATCCCTCAGCCGGCTGAGCAGCGTGCGCGGTATCCTCGGCCGCTGATTGGAGAAGTAGCGCAGGTGCGCCTCGGATATCAGTCTGTTCAGCCGAGTCATGCCGTCCTGATTCTTCACCAGGATGGTTATATGGTAGCTGCTGCTCAGCGACGTGCCGCCGAGGAGACCGTTTATATCCGCAAGCGTATTCACGCCCTTCGCGCGGCACAGTTCCAGCATCAGGTTCAGCGCCTTAGCCGTGGCGCGCGCGTCATTCACCGCGCGGTGAGCGCCCTTGAGCGTCACATGCAGATGCTTGCATACCGCCGCCAGACTGTAGCTCCTCCATCCCGGATACAGCTTCCGCGCTATAGCCAGCGTGTCGATCACCGGTTGACGCCATTCGATGCCGACGCGCTTGAACTCAGCGCAAAGGAACGCCGAATCGAACGCCGCGTTGTGAGCCGCGATGGGGCTGTCCCCTAGAAACGCTGCGAATTCCGCCGCAACATCCTTGAATGGCGGCGCGTCCTGCAGCATCGCGTCCGTGATGTGGTTGACGCGGCTGGCGGAGGCCGGCATGGGTCTTAGCGGGTTGATCATCTTCGCGAATTCATTGACGATCATGCCGCCGCGCGTGCGTACCGCTCCGATCTCGACGACGCGATCCTGCTCGGCGCTTAGACCCGTGGTCTCAAAGTCCAGCGTGACGATATCGGTATCAAGACCGCGCTCATCCGCGTCGGCGACCAGCGCCGCCTCGTCGCACAGATAGCCTTCCATCCCCGGGATAAACTGGATATTGTATTTCTTTGCGGCGGCGAAGGCCTCCGGGAACGCCTGGGTGACGCCGTGATCCGTTATCGCGATGGCTGGATGACCCCATGCCGCGGCCTGGGCGATCATCGTTTCAGCCGCCGTAACCCCGTCCATGCTGGACATCTGGGTGTGCAGATGCAGCTCGACCCGCTTCGCGTCGGCGGTATCGTTCCGAACGGGTCTGGCGCCTTCGGAGCGGTTAATGTCGGTGAGCGTCAGCACGGGTTCGTTGGTGAATTTATCCAGCTCCGACGCGCCGCGCACCTTCATGAACATGCCCGGCGTGATTTGGGACGCGATGAGTTCCGGCGAGTCCTTCTTTCCATGGTGCAGGCCGGGACGCAGGAACGCCTTGCATAACACCGCGCTGGTCTTATCCGCCAGCAGGAAGTTCAGCATCCACGCATCGCCGCGCACCGCGCGATGGCTGCATGAGAGTACCTCTCCCTCAAAGACGAATGTGGATGGTGCGTTCTCGCCCTCAACGTTGAACATAGCGATATCGGACGCCGCCGCGTTGATCTTCTGGCCGCACAGCACATGCCCCAGCGCAGGCTGCTCCTTCTTGGGCGACGGAGGCGGCGCGGACTTGGCGT
>JAITDK010000097.1 GCA_031282605.1 Oscillospiraceae bacterium | reverse complement strand
GCGAGACGGGCGGCACGGGCGAACGGCGAGCGCAGTGGTCGGTGATCGGCTGGGTGTCGCCGGGATCGTATGAAGGCGCCGAACCGCCCAAGCCGGATTGGGTGTCGGCGGTGCTGGCGTTTGCGAACGCGTTCGGCGGTATCAGCGCGCGGATAGCGCTGCTGCCGCCCAACGCGAGACCCGCCGCCGCATTCGTGCAGGAACCGGACGGCATGAAGCTGGTGCTGTCGCTGCCCGATACCAGCGGGATAGGCGACGGCGGGCACGCGATATTCGACGCGCCTGACGAAGCGGGCTTGACCGCGCTGACGGAGGCCTCGATAGGCGACCAGGCGATAACGGTTGACGGCGGCGTATATATGTGCGTCGGCGGTGATCCGTCCCAGGCATCGGCGTGGGTACGCCTGACGGAGGACGCCGCCGCGTTCGAACAACTGGAGGAAATCGCGGGACAGATCGACTCCCGGGTGAACGAGTTGAACGAATCGATAGACTCTCTTGAACAGACGCTCCTGGATATAAACGGCGAGCTGTCCGCGATGGAGCAGACGGTCGACGAAATAAGCCAGACGTTCGAACAGGTGCGGCAGGCCGACGGCGTCCTCAAGAGCTCGCAGATGATGGTCACGGCGGCGGAACTGGGCGTCGACTACGCGGCGCCGCCCATCGTATTAGCCGTCACTATCGCTCCGGAAGAGTGGGAGGACGGCGCGGCGGATGTGATCATCGAGAGCGTTCATATAAACTCGACGGGGCTGCTGTGCCTGGCCCCTGGCGCGAGCGCGGATGAGTACGCCATGTTCGCGGCGGCGCAGCCTCGAGTATCCGCGCAGTGGGATGGCGGCTTGACCATATCCATATCGGGAGACACGCCTGAAGAGCCGCTCCCGTTACAGATATTAATACTATCGTAAAACTGACGCGAAGGGGGCTTGTGATTGGGCATTCAGGCGACGCCTGTGTACTATTGCCAGGCTGCGTTGGATAGGTTGGTTTGGCCGGACGTGGTGTGGACGGGCACGGCGATAAAGCGGCGCGCCGCGCAATACGACGGGATCTGGTATGCCGAATACGCGTGCTGGGACGCGACGGCGGGGACGACGTTCACGGT
This sequence comes from Oscillospiraceae bacterium, assembly GCA_031282605.1. Classification (GTDB taxonomy): domain Bacteria; phylum Bacillota; class Clostridia; order Christensenellales; family Aristaeellaceae; genus BNUH01. The sequence continues at coordinate 10,758 of JAITDK010000097.1, read as the reverse complement.
AGGCGAGCCGGGGTTGACGGCGGACTTCTATCTTATCTCGCCGGGCGAGACGGGTGCGGCGGGATCAAGCTCCAATCCCGGAGCGGGCGGTGGCGCGGGCGCGCCGTTCACGCAGACCGGAGTCGAGCTGGCGCCCGGGGATTACACGATAGTGATATCCTCGACGATAACGAAGATAACCGGCGGCGCGACGAGCGTTAGCGTGACTACACCGACGGGCGGAGTCGCGTCCGGCACACCATACCGCCTGTATGGCGACGCGAATGCCGAGTATGGTCAAGCGGGCGCGAAAGGCTCGCCGGGCGCGATCACGCCTGGCTCCGGCGCGAGCGGATGTACATTTCTGCCTGTAAGCGCGTCCCGAACGGTATTCGGCGGCAGTTCGTCAAGCGCGTCGGTCCTGCCCGGCGCGATCGGTGTGGGCGCGGGCGGCAATGGCGGCGGAATTACGAGTTACTTAACCGGTAACATAGGCGCGCTGGCCGCGCCGGGTTCTGGCGTGGTTGGGATGGCGCTGTTTAGGGTGGCGCTATGATCCTTGAGCGGCGTGCGAGCGGCGATGGAGACCTCCCCCTGTCGCCGTGGGATAGACAAAACGAACGGCCATTGCCGCGGTTTTCATTCAACAATCTCCTTTGTATACGATCATACTACGGCATACTGCGGCGTATGCGAAACGTCAAACGATAGCGATTCCTTGCGGGATTCTTTCTTGCGTGAGGTGGGATTAATGGCTTCGACGGTAAAGGTGTTCGGCGGCGGCGCGATGGCGTTGGGCTGGCCGGGCATCAGTTATACGGGATCGCACGTGAAGCGCGCGATCGAATACAACGGCCTGTGGTATTGCGAATTCATATTGACGGGCGGCGGCGTGTTGGCTGCGGACGCGCCCTATCTGGTCGACGTGTACCTGGTCGGAGGCGGCGGTCGCGGCGCGGCGGCGAACGAGAACGCTTATGTGTGGTACCGGGCGCGACCCGGCGGCGGGAGTGGGTTCCCGGTCGAGTCACTCGCGCAGGTGCTGGACGCGGGCGCGCACGACGTGGTGATCGGCGGCACAGCGCAGGCGTCGTCTATATTATTGAGGCAGGGGATCGTGATCACGGCAGCTCCGGGCGGGAACGCGTCGGCGGGGAACGCCGCGCCGCAGCCGGGGATCGGCTTCACGGGCGAATACAGGTTGTACGGGGACGAGGGGTATCCGTGCGGGGTCGGCGGCGGGGCAACCGCGCCGGTGAATACCTCGATAAGCGTACCGGGGCGAGGCGGCGGTGGATGCGTAATCCTGCCGGGGATAAGGCCGGGCGCAAGCATGAATTGGCGGTTGAGCGCGGGATCGGGGCAGTTGGATGTCAATCCGGTCGAGGCGGATTATGAGGGATTCGGCGCGGGCGCGATGGGGGGATTGCCGCAGCGCGTATTCGACGGGACGTCGAGCGCGGTGGGATTCGCTCCGGAAGCCGCGCCAGGGGTATGCATGATCCGCGTCAGGATGTAATCGACTCGGCAAGTCGACATATAATGCTAAAAACCGGCATGAACAGTATGAGTCGACATAAATATTATATGGGAGGGCGGGTGGGTACAACACGAATGAAAGAGGTGCTCATAGATGATTATGGCGAAAGATCTGGCGGCGAAGGCCGCCGAAAAGGTGCGCACGCCGGCGATTCCATACGTGCTGGGCGGACGTTCGGAAAAAGGCACCGACTGCATTAATCTGGTCGGGTGGTGCGTCCAGGAATTGGGCGGCCGCAGGGACGATATACCCAAGGGAAGCAACAGCGCGTGGAAGACGTCGATGCAGGCGACGTGGACATTGCAGGAAGCGCAGCGGCAAAACAAGCTGATACCAGGCGCGCTCGTTTATATATGCGACGCGCCGACGTCAAAGTGGCCGGACGGCGACTATGGGCATGTAGGGGTATATGTCGGCAGGCAGGCCAGCTGGGCGGCGGATCAGGTGATAGTGCACGCGTCGGCCTCGAGGAGCGGGGTCTATCCCTCGACGCTGAAGAACGCGTGGACGCACGTCGCGTGGCTGAAGTGCGTCGCTTACGATAAGGCGAGCGGCGGCGGTTCGATTCCGCTGACGGACGGCGGATCGTCCGCGGAGGCGTCGGTCAAGCCCGGCGAAGGGGATGCGGTAATGAGCATAGCAAGAGTGGCGACCAGCGGCTCCGCGCTCAATATCCGCAAGAATCCGTCAACGAACGGCATGAAACTGGGAACCATCCCCAACGGCACGCTGATTGAGGTTATCCAGTCGCAAGGGGATTGGATACGCACACGATTCAGCGCAATAGAGGGATGGGTGTCCACGCAGTATCTGACGGCGATAGGGGAACTGAACCGTTCGCCGAGTTTAAAAGGCTAAAAAGCGAAGGATGTGGCGGGGGGATGGAGCTTAACCTATCAACGATAATTGAGACGCTGTTGCTGGTATGCTGTTTTGTGGCGATCGGGTTGGTGAAACCGTGGATCAAGGCGCACACTACGCTTGAGCAGCGCGAGGCGCTGAACGCCGCGATGGATACCTTCGTCGACGCGGCCGAGCAAGTGTTCGGGTCGGGCAACGGCCAGGCAAAGCTAGCACAGGTGTTGGAATGGGCGAAGTCGGAAAAGATCGACGCCGGTGAAGCCGACGTGGAAGCGGCGGTATGGCGGCTAAAGAAAAACCACACCGCCGGGAATGAGCAATGCGGCGGCGAGGTTAACGGAGAAGTGGTTGACGGAGAAACGGTTGACGGAGAAGCGGAGGCGAGTTAGGGCGTTGGGGGCGGGGAACCGCCCTCTCTGCCGCGACGGCGGCATCTCCCCCTAAGCTACCCTTGCCCCAAAACCCATTTTACCCGAAATAGTGCACAAAAGCTGAGTGCGAAGCGGGTAAGAGAGACAAGGGCGTTCGTTAACGAACGCTGATTTTCAGGCTCTCTCATCCGCTTAGGAACCGGGTAATCCGTCCTTCCACAAGGCGTTTGTGCATTCTGTACACCTTTCGGAGCCTTGGGGTAAGGGAGTCCCCTATCGCTCCCTCGGGGGGAATGTCGCCGCGGCGACAGAGGCGGTTCCCCGGCGAGATAGGGGACGATAGGGGATAATGAGGGGGGACGGTTTCGACCGTGTTTTCACTTAGGAAATGACGAAGGTTTGGTGGCGACGAGGCGTGGGGATGAGACGAACGGGTGAGTGGATGGTCGAAGATACGGCTTACGCAGTGCCTCCCTTATCGTCTCCTCAGGGTGAGACGCCGCAGCAGCGGCAGAGGGGGTTAATCGGCGAGATAGGGAGGGACTTTCACTGGAAACGCGAGTGGAGTTTTCATCAATTATATGGCGTGGGCTTTCACCAATGGCATGGCGCGGGCTTTCGCTAACGGTATAGCGGACGCTTTCGTCGGCGGTGCGGCGCGGGTTTTCGTCGGCGGCGCGGCGTGGGCTTTCGTCAACTATGCGGCGTAGGCCTTCGTCGGCAGCGCGGCGCGGGCTTTCGTCAACTATGCGGCGTGGGCTTTCGTCGGCGGCGCGGCGCGGGTTTTCGTCAACTATGTGGCGCGAGTCTTCGGCGGCGGTGCGGCGCGGGTTTTCGTCAACTATGTGGCGCGAGTCTTCGGCGGCGGCGGGGGAATAGTCCATTCCCTCGCTGTCGCCGCACGCAGGCTCGCCGCGCTGAAAAGCCCAGCTCCGCGACGGGCAATTCATGCAGCTCGGTTCGCCCATAGGAGAACCCGTCTTGCGCAGGGTTATACGAATACGCCGACAGCGGTCATACCACACCAGCATCTCCGCTTCCCTGCGACGATTGCGCACTTTAATCCATCGGGCCTCAATAGGCGATTCGGCTTCGTCCGGCACCCAATGCATCATGCGCGCGTCAACATCGCTGCGCGGCGTTTCGCGCCGCTTCTCTTTAAGCGGGCAGACGCAGCGCGAACAGGGCGCCGAACGATGCCTGGGATCGTACGTCATTGCATTTCACGCCCTTTATTCATCGACAAGGCCGTCATATCCGCGCCGCCGTCCGTGATATCCTCCGCCGCGTCGGCCGATTGCGCAACCCCGCCGCGCGAACGTTCGATCGCTTGAATCGTGTCATTCGTTTTAACCTGGTCATACGGATCCCCCGCGCCCGGCTGCGCGCCCGCGCCCAGCACCGATTCTATCACTTCCCGCGCGGCAGCCTTCGCGTAGGCGTCAGGCTCCGGCGGATGAGCCGCGTTCGCGAATCGCGGCGCGTCTACGATGCGGCCGCGTTGATCGACCGTCTTGATATACTTAGGCGCGGCGGTGGGCTTCGACGGCGTTCGCGGCGGGACGTTCGCTTCGGCGGCGGGTTTTTCGGGATGCGCAGCCCATATCTCACCGTGCAGGAACAGCGCGGAGTCGTCGCGTTTGTGCGGTATCGTCACCATGATCAGGTCGCCCCAGTGCAGACCCAGCCGCCCTTCCCATACATATTCGCCGTCGTCCTGGACGATCAAGCGATGTACATCGCTGTCGCGCAGGTACAGCGCGGGGGCGGAGTCCTCCTTAACGTCGTATGTCCCCGCCGGAAGCCCCTCGATTATCGCCTGGCCCTCGGCGTCCGAGTAAAACGTCTTGCTGAATCCCTCGCAGGCCGCGGTGACCGGCACGCCTTCCAACGGCGTTTGAGTCGTTTCGGCGGAGAGCTTCAGCACTACGCGCACCACCTTCGCAGCGAGCAGCGCGGTCGGATCAGCCCGCGTGGGCGCGCTGACATAGTCTAGATCGTTGCCCGGGTCGATATTGTCGCAATACTCCATGTACGCGTTAAGCGTGGACTGCAGCAGCCGCAGTGTGCGCAGCGTGTCGCGGTCGCGCGCCAGCATCGGCTGCAGCAGATCGACGTCGGTCTGGAATACGCGTGACAGAGCCGTCACACCCAGACCCAACGACGTCACAATCTGTTCAAAAGAGCGGCTGAGTACGGCGATCCCGGCCTCGACTTGGCTGACCGTTTGATCCTGCACCGGCTGACCGCCGTCGGTTTGTCCCTCAGGCGTAATAACGCTGGATCGCTCCCGTGCGCCCGTCTCATTCTCGGATACCTCTACGGTGGATTTGGGCGCGCACAGCATCCATATGCCCGTCGCCGCCATGCCTTCCGGACAGATGAACGACTCGCCATGGCGGCCATTGACGCCATATTCCGGATTATCCACCGTGACGATGGATTCCTTGAAGTACATCAGCGGAGGCGTTGGCCCTATGACGACGCATTGCCCGTTCACCCTCGTGTTGGATAGCAAGGCATCGCCGCCGCCCAGTATCCTTCCGACGCTGCCCATGCCCCTGATCGTCGGGCAGGAGACCGTGTTGTCGATGATCGTGGATCCTTCGCCCGCGAATCCGCATATGCCGCCCGTGAAATCAGCCTGACCCTCGACCGCGCCGGCGGATGTGTTGCCGCGTATCAGCACGGGGGGCTTGAACGCGTAGCCCACTATGCCGCCCACGTTATCAAGGGCGCATGTGACGGGTCCCAGGTTGTGGTTGCGCTCGATGGCCGACGAATCCGCCATGCCCGCAATCCCGCCCGTGAACCGCCGCCCCTGTATCATTCCCTTGTTGACGTTGCCGGAGAACACGCGCACGTCGCGCACGCCGCCCACGATCCCGCCCAGACAATGGAACCCGAAACCGACCAGCGGCCCGGTATTGACGTTGTCCGCGATATATGATTGATCCTGCGCGTAGCCGGCGACGCCCCCGGCATACATAGCGCGGCTCACGGCTTTAAGCTGTCCGCTATTGGTGTTCTCGGTCACGCTGGAGTGGGATACGCATCCTACAAGCCCGCCTACGTACTGCTCGCCGGATATGGTGGCCACGTTGGCGCAGTTGGTCAACGTGGATTGGCTGAGGTCGCCGGCCAGGCCGCCGACATACTCCGCGCCGTCAACCGTGCCGTTGACCGAGCAGCCGGACAGCGTCACCCTGATACCCGTGCGCAGCAGCGCACCGGTATACCGCTCCGCTTGCCGCGTCACGCGCGCTTCCACGCGCAGATGCATTATTCTTGACTGAACCAGATGCCCAAACAGCGGCGCGGTCATATTCTTGATCTGATGGCCGTTGCCGTAGAACGATATGTTGGATATCCCTTCCAGCGTATGCCAGCGTCCGCCAAGCGCTATGTCGCAGGCCAGCTCATACTCCGCGTTGCTCTTGACAGCCGCCAGTCCGGCGGCGTCATGTATCTTGATGGTCGCCTTTTCGGCATTCACGTTGACCGGCATACGCATCGCTCCTTTACACATGTTATCCGTCGCATTATATGTCCAGGCTGTCGATTATATTTCAGGAATTCGTCGGGGAACCCCCCTCTGCCGCGGCGGCGGGCAGGAGCCTCGGCGAGCCGCGGAAGGGTTAACCTTGCTCCGTGCCGCCTTGCCAAAAAAAGAAACACCCCGCCAACCCTGCGGGGTGTTTTGCCGTGCTGCTTTCATTTGTGTAAGCCGGCTGAACCTGCGAACCTATATCAGAGGAGTATGCAGATCATCCCGCCGCTGCCCTCGTTAACGATCTTGGTGAGGGTATCCTGCACCTTCTCCTGCGCGTCTACAGGCATGTTGGACAGTTTTGTAGACAGGCCTTCACGAACCATGTCATGCAGCGACTTGCCAAAGAAGTTGGTCTCCCATATTTGTTCCGGATTCTGCTCGAATTCTGATAGCAGGTACTGCACCAGTTCCTCGGACTGCTGCTCAGTCCCGACGACGGGCGTTACCTCGGTAGTGATATCGGTGCGGATTAGGTGCAGCGACGGCGCGCTGGCCTTCAGTCTCACGCCGAAACGGTTGCCTTGCTTAACAATCTCGGGCTGCTGAAGCGTCAATTCGGATAAGGTGGGCACCACCAGACCGTAGCCCGTCTGCCGAACCGCCGAGAGCGCGTCGGCTATGCGGTCGTATTCCTTTTTGGCGTATACCAGATCCTTCAGCAGGGAGAGCAGGTGCGCGTCGCCGCGAATCTCGGTGCCCGCCTCCTCGCCGAGTATCTTGTTAAACAGGCCTTCCTTCAGCGGAAGCTGGTATGTCACGGAGCCTTCGCCCAGTTTGGCGGAAACCGGAAGCGCGGGGTCCGCGTACTCGTTCTTGCTTATAGCGCTGGCGAACGCGGCTTGGTCGCGCATCAGCGGCGATTCCATCTCGGCCGCGCCGGCCGTTTCCAGCAGAGATTGCAGCAGCCAGTGTTTCTCGTCGAGCGCCTGCGTCCAGTTGGGCAGTTCGATCCTGAACTCGCGCATCGGGAACGCCATTAACAGGCTGTTGAGCAATTCGGATATATCGTCGGTGGTCATGTTCTTGACGTCCACAGCGGATACGGGAACGGAATACTTCGCTTCCAGCAGTTGTTTGAGCTGCTGCGTTTCGGGGCGCGAGGGCAAGGCGCTGTTGAGGACGACGACAAACGGTTTATGCAGCGCTTTTAGTTCGCGCACGACGCGTTCTTCAGCTTCGGTGTAGGCGCTGCGAGGGAGTTCGGTGAAGCTGCCGTCGGTTGTGACGACCAATCCCAGCGTGCTATGGTCGTTGATTACCTTGCGAGTGCCTATCTCGGCGGCGTCTTCGAAGGGGATATCCTCGTCGTACCACGGTGTATGCACCATGCGTGCGGCTTCGCCCTCTGATGTACCCAGCGCGCCGGGGATCAGGTAGCCGACGCAATCCACCAGGCGGACGTTAGCGGTGGCGCTATCGCTGAGCGAGACCTCGACGGCTTCGTCGGGCACGAACTTGGGTTGGGTGGTCATGATAGTGCGGCCGCTGCCGCTCTGGGGCAATTCGTCGATCACACGCATACGTTTGTGCGGATTATCGATGAGCGGCGTGACCATTTGGTCCATCATCCGGCTGATAAATGTAGACTTACCCGTACGGACGGGTCCGACGACGCCGATATAGATGTCCCCGTTCGTCCGTTCTGCGATGTCACGGTACAGGTCAAAGGATTCCATTGCGCATCCTCCTTTAACGGACAACGGCGTGCCGCGTCCCTACTGGCTGGTCTGGAAGAAGGTATGCGCGTGGTTGAGGGTTTATCACCAGTATAGTGGGGGAAACCGCGCTCAACTCACCCCCCAACCCACCCCGTGCTAAAACCATGGAACGGGGAGGCGCATTGCGCTACGAAGCAGACTATCGGAGCGTAACCCGCTGGTCGAAGCCGATGGAATGTGCATCACGATGGTCCAGGCGAAGCCTGGTCAGGATTCGAAAGGGCTGAAAGCCCTTCGCAGGGTCCGGGACAGAGTCCCGAAACCCCCGTGCACCCCCCTCGGGGGGAAGGGGGGCGTTCCTCGTTCCACCGTTCCATCGTTCCACCGTTCCATCGTTCCATCGTTCCAACCCTGCGCCCCGCCAGTAAAAATGCCCTAAGGTAATTGTCAAGCCACGCCATAGTGGCGGGGCGCCAGTAACTTAAAGCGCATTCGATCCGCAGATCGAACAGCGTCCCGCCGCAGCGAACAGCCGAACCTCTCGTCTCGCAACCCTCACTAAGCTCACATCCAATTACTCCGCCTTTAGGAACTGTCTCCCTGTTCCGTCCGTATCCGGCTCAATGCAGGAAAAGACGCTATCCAGATGATCCTTGCCCAGTTTCGGCGTAACCAAGCTGACCGCTGGCACGATCACCAAACCCGCGAGCATCACGAACGCGCCGCAGTTGATTGGCGACTGTATGATCGCAGGGAAAGACGGCCGCGCGAACACGTTCAGTATCATCACCAGCATGGCGAATATAAAGTTCACCCACACCGCCGCGCGGGTTAGCCATCGCCCGTACAGAGAGTACAGGAACGGCGCGAGGAACGCTCCGGCCAGTGTGCCCCATGATATGCCCATCATCTGCGCGATAAACGTCAATCCGCCCTTGTACTGTACGATCGCTATCACCGATGCGATCACGATAAACACCGCAATCAGCAAGCGTATCGTTTTCAGCTGCTTTTTCTCATCCATGTCCTTGACTATACGTCCTCTTAGGAAGTCCAGCGTGAACGTGGACGCGCTTGACATGACCAGCGAGGACAGGGTGGATATGCTTGCCGCGAACACCAGCACGATCACCACACCGATCAGCCAGTCGGAGAATCCGCTGAGCATCGCGGGGATCACCGCGTCATACCCCTGAACCGCAACGTTTACGGGGAACAGCCGCCCGAACCCGCCCAGGAAGTAGCAGCCGCCCGAGACGAATATCGCGAACACGGTCGATATGACGGTGCCGGTCGATATGTTCTTCTCGGACTTGATTGAGTAATACTTCGCAACCATCTGAGGCAAACCCCACGTGCCGACGGATGTGAGCAGTACGACCCCCAGCAGATCCAGCGGGTTCGGCCCGAATATCGACGCGAACGCGCCCGGCATATCCGTTGTCGCGGGATCGCCGACGTTTGACAGAGCCTTCAACGATCCGGCGAAGCCCCCGTTCACATTCAATACCGCGCCGACGACCAGTACGATGCCGAGCAGCATGATTATCCCTTGAATAAAGTCGTTGATTGCAGTCGCCGTGTATCCGCCTATGATGACGTATACGCCCGTTATGACCGCCATGATCACTATGCACACGACGAAATCCACGTGATACGCCATCTCAAACAGCCGCGATAAACCGTTGTACAGCGATGCGGTGTATGGGATCAGGAATATGAACGTGATGACAGACGCGGCCAGCTTCAGGCTGCTTGAGTTCAGCCTCTTCCCAAAGAAGTCGGGCATTGTCGCGCTGCCCAGGTGGCGAGTGATCAATCTGGTGCGCCGCGCGAGCACAACCCACGCCAGCAACGAGCCGATGAACGCGTTGCCTAGCCCTATCCATATCGCCGATATCCCGAACCGCCATCCGAACTGCCCCGCGTATCCGACAAACACAACCGCCGAAAAATATGACGTCCCATACGCGAACGCGGTCAGCCACGGGCCCACCGACCGTCCGCCCAACACGAAACTGTCTACCGAGCGGTTCCGCGAACGCATCGCGAACCCCACGGCCAATGATACCGCCACAAACAGCGCCAGTAACCCCGCCTTGATGATCATGCCCATACCTCCTCGTTTTAAGACCAGATATTCCAGATAGAAGAATACAAAACCGCCCTTGGAATAATTCCAAGGGCGGTTAACCCGCTGTACCACCTTGATTCCGTACGGCCTCGCGACGCGTACGCTCGTCGGGCGCAATCACGCCCCAGCGCTGTAACGGGCGCTCCCGTCAAACCCTTTTTATAAAACACTCTTTATAATCGAGTCTGCGGCTCCCGGACTGTAATTCACCCTGATCCCTCAACCGATTCGCACCACCCATCGGCTCTCTTGATGAGGATTGATAGAGCTACTGCTTTTCCGTTCATTGCCTTTGATATGCGCTGAAGTATACAGGGATGTGCGGGGTCTGTCAAGAGGGAATTTGTGAGATGGGGCCGCATTGCTTAAAGGGGATTTTACGGCCGCTTGTCAGCTGCGATAGTCGCTGTCGACGGGGGCGCGCTGTTCGATCTGCGGATCGAATGCGCGCGTAAGTTTGTGGCGCCCCGCCACTATGGTGTAAGATGACTATTCCTCTATTGTATTTTTACTGGCGGGGCGCAGGAGTTGGAACGGGGGAACGGGGAACGAGGAACGTCCCTGCGGGGAGCCTGGGACTCTGTCCCAGACCCTGCGAAGGGCTATCCGCCCTTTCGAATCCGGACCAGGCTTCGCCTGGACCATCGTGATACACATTCTAC
>JAITDK010000081.1 GCA_031282605.1 Oscillospiraceae bacterium | reverse complement strand
GCGGACGGCGCAGACGCCGCAACCGGCGCCGATGCGCCGACAGACGCAGAGGCGGCGCGAATAGTGGATGAAGAGCGAATCGAGCCGGACGCCGGACGCATGCCGACGCGCGCGGAGTTGTACAGCGGCGCGCCGACCGTATCGGCGTGCGCGATGATCTGAACGCCGCATGGTTCAGGCGCGAATGTATTGACGAACTCGGGGTATTCGTCTACATACTCGATAGCGGCGTCCAGTTTGCCATCGCCGCCGTCAGTCACTGTTGCGTTGACGCGGTAGGAACGCTCCTCGGCGATCCAGCCGCCGCCCGAGGGCGTCGTTTCGCGCACAATATACTTATACTGGCCGGTTTTATCGATGCTTATCGGCGGAAACGTTATTTCGCCGCCGCGGATACGTTCATCCGCCATCCGCACTACCTCCTAATGTCGCTGGTTTGGGCGGCGCGCAGGTTCCCATACTGATCCGCCGTCACCGTAACGATGACGCGCCGCTCCCAGTTGTCTATGGCCAGACCGCTGCCAAGCCCCACCATCTCGCGGATGGTATACACATACGAACCCGGCGCGGTGAACCGTATGGGCTGGAACATCATGCCGCCGTCAAACGACGACGCGGTTGCGGCCAGCAAGCCGTTCGCAGTGTAAAGCCCGTAACTGCGCATAATTGAAGGACGCTGGCTTGCACGGACGTCGCGGAATATAATCGCGTAATCGACAGGCCGGCCTAGCGAGACCGGCGCGCCGCTCTGCGGATTGCCCCCTGCCATCACGCCTGTCGGGTATGCGTTACCGGACGAGACGGGTCGGTTATACGAGAGAGGCTGATTAGAATAACCGGACCAGCTGCGATGGACGCGGCTGCCGCTGGTTAGTTTGGCTCGCTTGATGGTTTTGCCGACCGGAGTGGGTCGATCGCGCGTTACGGTATCGTCGGGGTTGACGCGGATGGGATTCTTGCGCGAAGGTTGAGCGGTTGGTGTTGGCGGGGGTTGTTCCCGGGGTTTGCGTGATGGCCGGGATGGCTGCCGCGGCGCCGCATCTTTCTGTTTGTATTCGTATACGTTGACGAACTCGGGGAAACCGTCGGGATACTCGACGGCGGCGTCCAGTTCGCCCATTCTGGACGATGATTCGCTGACGCGCACCAGAACACGGAACGTCCCGCCGTCGGCGATCCAACCGCCGTCGGTGGGAGCAAGCTCCTTGATCTTGAATATGTATTCGCCAGGTTTATCGAAAAACAGTTCAGGGAAATAAACGTATCCGTTCGGATTGAACGCGGGGGTATCCCTCAGTTCCAAACCGTCGAAGCCGCAAGTGCGCAGCGCCCTAGTCTCGCTCAATGGAATACCCTCCCATACGTCGATGGGGAATATATATGCCGCGGGACTGGCAGTGTTTACCTTTTAGATGGAATTACTATCCCTTAATCGCCCCCGCCGTCAAGCCCTTCACCAATTTATCCTGGAACACGATGAACAGTAGTATCATAGGCAGCACGGTCAGCGTCAGCACGGCCATTATCATAGGCGTGTTCATCGAGTACTGACCCTGAAACTGCCATATCGCCAAAGGCAGGGTCTGGTTTTTCTGGGACTGGGTGAGCGTGTAAGCGAATATGAACTCGTTCCACATGTTCACGCCGTTGTATATCGCCAGCGTGGACAGCCCCGGCGTGGACAGCGGCAGTATGATGCTAAAGAACATGCGGTACTTACCGCAGCCGTCGATCTCCGCGCTCTCCTCGATCTCGCGCGGTATAGCGGCCATGAAGCTGGTCAGTATGAATGCCGATATGGGAACGGCGAACGCGATGTACGGCCCGATCATCGCCCATATCGTATCGTATATACCCATCTGGGTGGTCAGCTTGAATACCGGTATCAGCGTTATGTGAATCGGAATGCTCATGCACGCGACGATCAGGCCGTACAGCGGCTTGGCCAGAGCGAACCGGAACCTCGCCAGCGGATACGACGCGCACGCTGAGATGAACAGCAGCGCGGTCAGGGAGACTGCCACGACGATCACGCTGTTCTTGAAGAACGACCAATACCCGCCCGTCAGAGCCTCTATGAAGTTAGCCGGATACCATGACTCAGGCAACTCGAAGACGCCCTTGACCAGCATCTCAAACTTGCCTTTGAACGCGTTGATGGCCATGAATACAAACGGCATAAACGCGATCGCCAACCACGCGAGCGCCAGTATGAACGCGATAATCCAGCTGACGCGGCTTTTAAGGCGTGAACCGCTGTCGACGGCGTCGCGTATAGGCGGGGATGGGTTATTGCGCGCTGCGTTTACGCGTGTCATGCGCGGTCGCCTCCTTGGTTGATCAGCCGCATGGTGGCCAGCGCGATCACCGTTATTAGTATGAACATACCGCAGGCTATCGTCGAACCGTAGCCCATGTTGAAGTTCTTAAAACTATAGCGGTACATGTATGTCGCCATAATCTCAGTTGCGGTGCCGGGGCCGCCGCCGGTCATGACATATATCAGGTCGAAGTATTTCAAGGATCCTACCATTGACAGTATCGCCGCGCTCTTGATGCTGGGCGCCAGCAGCGGGAGCGCGATCCGCCAGAAGTACTGGCCGCGCGTCGCGCCGTCGATGGTCGCGGCCTCGTATATATCAAATGACATGCCCGTATAGGCGGCCATGAAGTATACCATATAAAACGGCACGAACTGCCAGCAGATAACGCCGATCACCGTGTACAGCGCTTTGGCCGGGCTGCCCAGCAGGTCGACGTTCCTGCCGCCGAAGACCTTGGAGATGGTCGAGATGATGCCGCCGTTCGTCGCCAGCGCGTAACGAAACAGGAATCCCACCGCGACCGAGCTCATCAGCAGCGGTACGAACCATAACACCTTGAATACGTTCAGCCTGCGTCCGCCGAAATCCAGGAACGTGGCCAGAGCCAGTCCAATCGGCAGCTGCACGAGAACCGACAGAACCATTATGGAGATATTATTGCGGAACGCCAGCCAGAAACCGCGATCCGCCGCCAATTGTTTCCAGTTGGCAAGTCCGATGAACGTCCGCTCGGCGCTGATGCCGTTCCACTTCAGCGCGCTGATCTGGAACGAATTGACGATCGGGTAGGCGATGTATACGACCAGCAGTATCATCACGGGCGCGAGAAACACGGCCGCCGCCGTCCAGGTCTGACTTTGGCGTTGGAGCCGGAGCGTCGAGCGTCGAGCGGTCGCCATATGCGTCACTCCTAAACAGGGGTTAGGGTGAAAGCCCTAACCCCGTGGTTTGTGCACTTAAGCGTTACGCGGCCGATGCATAACCATCGTCGGTCATCACTTATTCAGATATGCCTGCATAGCTTCCTGCAGTTTCGCGTTGGCCTCTTCCGGGGTCATCGTCAGGCCGAACAGCTCTTGCGAGGTATCCTTGTGCACCTCGGCCACTGCCGGCGGCAGGTACTGATCGTACCACAACTGAGTGGCGGATGCGTTCATACAAGCCTCCAGGATCAGCTTGGAAACGGGATCCCACTCGAAGGTATCCGCGTTCTTGGTCGCGGGGATCTTGTTGCTGCCGGCGAGCAGTTCTATCGAATCGTCGTTGGAGAAGTAGGAGACGAACTCGAACGCCGCGTCGAGTTTCTCGCCCGTGCAGTTGAGCTGCAGGAACTGGTCGCCAGTCGTGCCTATCTGAATCGATGTGTCGGCGTCCGATCCATCCACCTTCGGGAAGCTGAACCAGCCTATCTTCTGGTAGAATTCAGGGCTGTCCGCCAGGAACGTGCCGGCGTACCACGATCCGCACAGCAGCATCGCGGCGGCTTCCTGGTACATCAGCTGCTTGGCCTGGCCGTCGTCCTCGGAGAGGCTGTTTACGCCCTCGGGGAAGTAGCCCTTCTTCACCCAATCCTGGATCTTTTCGCCCGCGTATACGTAGCTGGCGTCCTCGAACGAGCCGCTGCCGTCCGCCGCGGCCTGGAACGGGGCGAGTCCGCCGTAACGCGTCGCAAGGCTCATGAAGTACATCGAGCCGGTCCACTTAGAGGCGTTGGCCAGCGCGAAGGGTATGATGCCGTTGGCGACCAATGTGTCGCATGCGGACTCAAGCTCGGTTACGGTCGTCGGCACCGCGATGCCGTACTTATCGAACATCTCCTTGTTATAAAAAACGCCTGAGATAGAGATGTTCATAATCGGCACCGCGTGAATGCGACCCTTATAGGTGGCCTGCGCCCAAGCGGCGTCCATCAGTTTGGGGTAGATGGGGCTGGCCTTGACCTTGTCGTCGATGTCCTGCGCGAAACCGGCTTCGATGTACTCGATCATCGGTCCGCCGGACCAGCTGGAGTACACGTCCGGCGCCTCGCCGGAGGACATGGCGATGATCAGTTTCTCTTTGTAAACGTCGTTCTGTATGGAGACCGCGCTGACGGTGTAGCCGCTCTGGGTGTTTGCGTTGAACTGATCCACGCTGTACTGGTAGTATTCCTTGTCCGGACTTTCAGTGCCGATGTTCCAATAGACGATCTCCTTGGACTCGCCGGCGATGGCCGGGGCGAACGCCGCCGTGACAAGCAGCATGGCCGCCGCCAGGCTCATTGCGATCACGCGCAGCGTAATCTTCTTGGTTGACATGAGAAACCCTCCTTATTATCAAAAAGGTTTGGATGCGTCCGGCGCGGCGTCCGCATACCGTACTCCATTGCGTTGAGTATAGCATAATCGCACCAAATTTTCCAGCCTTTTTTGCGGGGGAATAGGGATGAGATGCGATTGCCTGCGCTCATGTGTGATAATAGGCGAGATAACACGCACTAATTATACAGTAAATACAATTGGCTATGGAGTGTATTGGGAATAATGTACATTAATTCGTGTAGATTCGCGCCCGCAAAAAAGTAGAAAATAAAAATGAAAAAGGTATTGACAAGGGAAAGGATAAGTGATATTATCATGAAGCTGTCTCGCACGGCACAGGAGCTTGAAAACGGTATAGGAAGCAATGACAGTGTAAATTCCGAGAGTGAAAGACACTGGGCGCGGAGGACTGACTAGGGGACGAGAGTTTCCTGGGGAGCTTGAAGAAGGGACGAAGGTTCCGGAAGAGAGCGAGAGGTAGGAAGCGAACGGTGATAGAGGATTAAACGGAAGAGTTTGATCCTGGCTCAGGACGAACGCTGGCGGCGTGCCTAACACATGCAAGTCGAACGGGTGCAGCAATGCATCAGTGGCGGACGGGTGAGTAACGCGTGAACAATCTGTCCCAGACAGGGGGATAACGCCTGGAAACAGGCGCTAATACCGCATAAGACCACGGGTCGGCATCGGCTGGTGGTAAAAAGGGAAACCTGGTTTGGGGTGAGTTCGCGTCCCATTAGATAGTAGGTAGGGTAACGGCCTACCTAGTCAAGGATGGGTAGCCGATCTGAGAGGATGGTCGGCCACACTGGAACTGAGAGACGGTCCAGACTCCTACGGGAGGCAGCAGTGGGGAATATTGGTCAATGGGGGAAACCCTGAACCAGCGACGCCGCGTGAGGGAAGAAGGCTTTCGGGTCGTAAACCTCTGTCCCATGTGAAGAGAAGAAGACGGTAGCATGGGAGGAAGCCCCGGCTAACTACGTGCCAGCAGCCGCGGTAATACGTAGGGGGCGAGCGTTGTCCGGAATGACTGGGCGTAAAGGGCGCGTAGGCGGCCTAGTAAGTCTTGCGTGGAAGTCCCGCTTTCAAGGTGGGAATTGCGCAGGAGACTGCATGGCTTGAGTGTGGGAGAGGATAGCGGAATTCCCGGTGTAGCGGTGAAATGCGTAGAGATCGGGAGGAACACCAGTGGCGAAGGCGGCTATCTGGACCAAGACTGACGCTGAGGCGCGAAAGCGTGGGGAGCAAACAGGATTAGATACCCTGGTAGTCCACGCTGTAAACGATGGATGCTAGGTGTAGGAGGTATCGACCCCTTCTGTGCCGGAGTGAACGCAATAAGCATCCCGCCTGGGGAGTACGGCCGCAAGGTTGAAACTCAAAGGAATTGACGGGGGCCCGCACAAGCAGCGGAGCATGTGGTTTAATTCGAAGCAACGCGAAGAACCTTACCAGGTCTTGACATCCACTTAAAGCATAGGAGACTATGTGTGCCAGCAATAGCGAAGTGAGACAGGTGGTGCATGGTTGTCGTCAGCTCGTGTCGTGAGATGTTGGGTTAAGTCCCGCAACGAGCGCAACCCTTGTCGTCAGTTACTAACGGGTAAAGCCGAGGACTCTGACGAGACTGCCGGGGACAACTCGGAGGAAGGTGGGGATGATGTCAAATCATCATGCCCCTTATGACCTGGGCTACACACGTGCTACAATGGCCGCAACAAAGAGGCGCAAGCTCGTAAGAGGGAGCGGATCTCAAAAAGCGGTCTCAGTTCAGATCGTGGGCTGCAACCCGCCCACGTGAAGTCGGAGTTGCTAGTAATCGCGAATCAGCATGTCGCGGTGAATACGTTCCCGGGCCTTGTACACACCGCCCGTCACACCATGGGAGTTGGGAGCGCCCGAAGCGGGTGAGGTAACCGCAAGGAGCCAGCCTTCGAAGGCGAGACCAATGACTGGGGTGAAGTCGTAACAAGGTAGCCGTATCGGAAGGTGCGGCTGGATCACCTCCTTTCTAGGGAGTATACACGAGGCGGAAGCCGAGTGTCATATGACCAGGTCGAACGGAACAGCAAGGAAGCAGAAATGCGAACAAGCTGAACCGAAAAGACCCAGAGATGGGTCAAAGGAATCCTAAAGGATTCAAAAACACTGTCAAAGCGGCCTATATCGTTTTCAGGCTCCATGCCTGAAGGGATGGAATGATCCCCCAAACCCGAAGGAGCGACGCGGGGGTATAGCTCAGCTGGGAGAGCGCCTGCTTTGCACGCAGGAGGCCAGCGGTTCGAGCCCGCTTATCTCCACCAGGATTCCAAGGGGAACGAACCACTCAAAAGGACACCCGCAAACCCCAAGAGTGGCACGCGAAAGAATCACACGGAAAAGATCACACGGAGAGAATCAACTTCCCAGCTCCAGCTCCTCACGTAGGAAGGAACGCTTCCGAAGCGAGGCGAGGGAAAGGGAAGCAGGCCAGCGAAGGGCAAAGCCCGCAAACCCCGAAGGGGGCACGCGGGGGGAACCGCAGTTCCCGCCCGCGAGAGGAGCGGTTCCGTAGCGGAGTGAGGGAGCCGATCCGCAGATCGGGTTCCGAACAGAGCGCAGTGAACCGCGACGAGGGTCGATAGCTCAGTTGGTTAGAGCACGCGCCTGATAAGCGCGAGGCCGGTGGTTCGAGTCCACTTCGACCCACCAACGCGGACGAGCGAGGAAACGAGTTCCGAAGCGAGAAGACATTAGGGACGGAAGTCATTAAAGAACGGAAGTCCAGCAAAGCGGAAGGGCGACTGACCGCACGGCAGATTGAAAACCGCACAAGGAGCACGCAAGGGCAAGGTTGTCGCCTTAAAGCCTGAAGGAACCGAAAGGAACCGGATGGATGACGGGCGGCGACAAACAGGAATGCCATCCGAGAGGATGGAGAAAAAGTGATCAAGCAATTAAGGGCACAGGGTGGATGCCAAGGCGCCAAGAGCCGAAGAAGGACGTGGCAAGCTGCGAAAAGCTACGGGGAGCCGCAAGCAGGCATAGAGCCGTAGATATCCGAATGGGGAAACCCGGCGGGGGTAACGCCCCGTCACCGCGAGATGAATAAATAGTCTCGTAGGAGGGCACCCGGGGAAGTGAAACATCTGAGTACCCGGAGGAAAAGAAAGTAAAAACGATTCTCCTAGTAGCGGCGAGCGAACGGGGAAGAGCCTAAACCGATCCTCTACGGAGGAGCGGGGTTGAGGGTCAGCATAACGGAGTCTGAAGTCGAGTTGAATACGCCTGGGAAGGCGAGCCAGAGCGGGTGATAGCCCCGTAAACGAAGACAAAGGAACCAGGCTGATACCAGAGTACCGCAGGACACGTGAAATCCGGCGGGAAGCAGGGAGGACCACCTTCCAAGGCTAAATACATCTTGGCGACCGATAGCGTATAGTACCGTGAGGGAAAGGTGAAAAGAACCCCGGGAGGGGAGTGAAATAGAACCTGAAACCCTGTGTTTACAAGCAGAGAGAGCGCGAGGAATGCGCGATCTCGTACTTTTTGTAGAACGGACCTGCGAGTTGCGTTTTCAAGCAAGGTTAAGATCTTAAGGATCGGAGCCGAAGCGAAAGCGAGTCTGAAGAGGGCGCTAAGTTTGAGGACGCAGACCCGAAACCGGGTGACCTATCCATGGGCAGGCTGAAGAGGTGGTAAAGCATCTTGGAGGGCCGAACCAGACGTCTGTTAAAAAAGGCGGGGATGACCTGTGGATAGGGGAGAAATTCCAATCGAACTCGGATATAGCTGGTTCTCCTCGAAATAGCTTTAGGGCTAGCCTCGCGTATGCGACATGGAGGTAGAGCACTGAATGGGCTAGGGGGCCACAAAGCTTACCGAACCCTATCAAACTGCGAATGCTATGTAGTTAAGCGCGGGAGTCAGTCCGTGGGAGATAAGTTTCACGGGCAAAAGGGGAACACCCCAGATCAGCCGCTAAGGCCCCAAAGTGCAAGTTAAGTGGAAAAGGATGTGCAGTTGCGCAGACAACCAGGATGTTGGCTTAGAAGCAGCCATACATTCAAAGAGTGCGTAATAGCTCACTGGTCGAGTGACTGTGCGCCGAAGATGTCCGGGGCTAAAACTTGCCGCCGAAGCGCTGGGATCGAGCTGAAAAGCCCGATCGGTAGAGGAGCAATGTCAGAGGGAAGAAGCCGTAGCGAAAGCCGCGGTGGACGTCTGACAAGAGAGAATGCAGGTATGAGTAGCGAGAGCCGTGTAAGAAACACGGCGGTCGAAAGCCCAAGGTTTCCTGGGGAAGGTTCATCCGCCCAGGGTAAGTCGGGACCTAAGGCGAGGACAATAGTCGTAGCCGATGGACAGCTGGTTCAAAATTCCAGCACCGCCTAGGAATGATGCAGTGACACAGAAGGATAGCTCGAGCGGGGTGATGGTCAACCCCGTGCAAATGGTGAGGGTTTCCGGCAGTCAAGTACACCGGAAGTTAGCCTGGGCCATGACGCGGACCGAAAATAAGTAGGGTAGCGAGTGAATTCACGCTGGCGAGAAAAGCTGCTAGTAAATCCAACGGCGCCCGTACCGTAATCCGACGCAGGTGGGCGAGGAGAGAATCCTAAGACGAACGGGAGAACCCTTGTTAAGGAACTCGGCAAAATGGCCCCGTAACTTCGGGAGAAGGGGCGCCTCGAAAGAGGCCGCAGAGAATAGGCCCAAGCGACTGTTTAGCAAAAACACAGGTATCTGCGAAAGCGAGAGCTGACGTATAGGTGCTGACGCCTGCCCGGTGCTGGAAGGTTAAGGGGAGCGGTTAGGGTAACACCAAAGCTGTAAACCGAAGCCCCAGTAAACGGCGGCCGTAACTATAACGGTCCTAAGGTAGCGAAATTCCTTGTCGGGTAAGTTCCGACCCGCACGAATGGCGTAACGACTTGGGCGCTGTCTCAACAGGGGACCCGGTGAAATTGAAGTATGTGTGAAGATGCACATTACCCGCGACTGGACGGAAAGACCCCGTAGAGCTTTACTGTAACCTGACATTGGATTCTAGCAACGGATGTACAGGATAGGTGGGAGCCGGAGAAGCATGGGCGTCAGCCTGTGTGGAGGCGACGTTGGGATACCACTCTTCTGTTGCCGGAATTCTAACATGACGCCGTAAGCCGGCGAATGGACAGTATCAGGCGGGCAGTTTGACTGGGGCGGTCGCCTCCGAAAGAGTAACGGAGGCGCCCAAAGGTACCCTCAGAATGGATGGAAACCATTCGCAGAGTGTAAAGGCACAAGGGTGCTTGACTGCGAGAGCGACAACTCGAGCAGGGACGAAAGTCGGGCTTAGTGATCCGGCGGCATAGCGTGGAATAGCCGTCGCTCAACGGATAAAAGCTACCTCGGGGATAACAGGCTGATCTCCCCCAAGAGTCCACATCGACGGGGAGGTTTGGCACCTCGATGTCGGCTCGTCGCATCCTGGGGCTGAAGTCGGTCCCAAGGGTTTGGCTGTTCGCCAATTAAAGCGGCACGCGAGCTGGGTTCAGAACGTCGTGAGACAGTTCGGTCCCTATCCATCGTGGGCGTTGGAACCATGAGAGGAGCTGTTCCTAGTACGAGAGGACCGGAATGGACGCACCTCTGGTGCAACTGTTGTCGTGCCAACGGCATAGCAGGGAAGCGAAGTGCGGACGGGATAAACGCTGAAGGCATCTAAGCGTGAAGCCCACCTCAAGATTATGGTTCCCTTCGCGAAAGCGAGAAAGACCCCTGGCGGACTACCAGGTTGATCGGTCATCGGTGCAAGCGTGGTGACGCGCTTAGCTTGATGATACGAATAGGTCGAGGGCTTGATCTCATTATCCTGTTTCCCGGTATACCCGATTGTGTTCAGTGGTTGCGTTGATGTGAGTCGACGAACGATCATTGCTCGCATGGTGGTTGACCCGGATTCGCTTGCCCCGAAACTCTATTGTGCGGTTTTCAATCTGCGCGCGGTATGCTTACCGCATACCGTTCCCCATTACCCAACCATCATGTTATCTCGGTTTCCGGCGGCTATGGCAAGAGGGTTCCACCTGTTCCCATACCGAACACAGCAGTTAAGCCTCTTCGCGCCGATGGTACTTGGCTGGAAACGGCCCGGAAGATTAGGTCGCTGCCGGATCCTAAATTGTTGCTCCTTGTCTCGTACAAGGAGCAGCGCTTTTTTGACTAATCATACTTTGGAGGCGTTACGCTGTGGGTAGTTGCAGGTTCGATATCCGCCCGATTGACGAGTCGACACGCCCGATCGTCACTGAATTCATTAGAGAACACTGGTACGGAACGGACATGCTCATCCGCGGCGCTGTCATCAACATGACCACAGTGGATGGATTTGTGCTGATGGAGGAAGGAGCGCTCACGGGTTTATTGACATATGCTGTCGACAACGGCGAGTGCGAGATCGTCTCCCTCGATTCGACAGTGGGGAAACGCGGCGTCGGTTCAGCGTTGATTGACTTGATCGTAAACCTGGCTCGGGAACGCAAGTGCGAATGTCTGCGGCTTATGACGACAAACGACAACCTTAATGCCATAGGTTTCTACCAAAAACGCGGGTTTGATATGGCCGGCATAAACCTTTGGGCTATGGATAAGGAACGCGCGCAAAATCCGTCGATTCCATTGATAGGCATGAATGGCATCCCCATACACCATGAAGTCGAATTCCGCATGAATCTTTCGTGACAATATTCAGCCCGCCGACATAGTTCGCAGGCGAGCTGAATAACGCGCTATTGCGTTTATTTTACCGCGAAAAACTATTGCGCTGTCGAAGGTTCACGCCTTCTTATGACCCATCAGCACGGCTAAATCAATCCGGTTCTCCTTGCCGCTCAACAGTCGCTGTATGTTCTGCCTGTGCGCGTAACAGACCAGCGCGTTAATGCCCAACGCGAACCAGAACAGCCATGCCCGGCGCGCGAACAGACCCGGTAATCCCGCAACCAGCAAGTAACCCGCCAGTCCCGCCAGAGAACCCAACGACACATACCTTGTCAGATAAATCACCGCGAACGCGATCGCTATCGCTAGCAGCGTCTGCCACGGCGCGAGAACCAGAAACGCCCCCGCCGCCGTAGACACGCCCTTGCCGCCCTTGAACTGGGCGGTCAGCGGCCATATGTTGCCAGCCACCGCCAAGATTCCGCACAGACAGGCGCACCACGGCCCTCCAAGCAGCAGCCCGACCAGCGTAACCACAACGCCCTTTAGCACGTCGCCCAGGAACGTCACAAGCCCAGGCCCTCTGCCCAGGGTGCGCAGCACGTTCGTCGCGCCTGAACTGCCGCTGCCGAACTGTCGCACGTCCAGCCCTTTTATTCGCGACGACACCCATAACCCCGTGGATAAACCGCCCACGACATAGCTTGCCGCAGCGGTCACAATCCAGCCGATTACAGCCATAGTTGTCCCTCCCGTAGTTTTATTTTTCTTGGCGCGCGCGGTTGCGGAATATCAGCCTGATCGGCGTCCCCTCGAACCCGAACGCCTTGCGCAGCTGATTCTCCATATATCGCTGGTATGAAAAATGCAGCAGCGTATCGTCGTTGACGAAGAACAGGAACGTCGGCGGCGCGACCGACGGCTGCGTGGCGTAATATATGCGCAGTCGGCGCCCGCTGGAGACGGGAGGCTGCATCGCGGCGACGGCGTCGTTCACCGCTTCATTCAA
Organism: Oscillospiraceae bacterium; assembly: GCA_031282605.1. Lineage (GTDB taxonomy): Bacteria > Bacillota > Clostridia > Christensenellales > Aristaeellaceae > BNUH01. The sequence continues at coordinate 6,425 of JAITDK010000081.1, read as the reverse complement.
TACGCCGGTTGAGACTCGCTTATGCGCTTGCTGGTATACGTCGCGCGCGGATTGCATCACGCTGGACGTCCGCTGCCCGGTTTTGGCCGATATGAACAGTATCGGCGCGTACGCGGCGAACTTCAACTCGTCGCGCACCTTGCGGCGAAACGCTTCCAGGGTGCCTGTCTCCTTTTCGATCACGTCCCACTTGTTCACCGCGAGAACCAGCGCGCGGCCTTCGTCGTCGACCAGTCCCGCAATCTTAGCGTCCTGGTCCGTTACGCCGGACCCAGCGTCGATCATCAGCACCGCAGCGTCGCAGCGACGGATGGCGGCGATTGCGCGCAGCACGCTGTACCGTTCCAGGCTGTCGTCGCCGATCGCGCGCTTACGCCTGATTCCCGCCGTATCGATGAGCGTGAATCGCTGCCCGTCGACCGTTAGTTCCGAGTCGATAGCGTCGCGGGTCGTGCCGGGGACGTCGGAGACCATCACGCGATCGGAGCCGAGCAGCCGGTTCACGAGCGAGGATTTCCCTGCGTTCGGTTTGCCTACGATAGCCACCTGGATGCTGTCGTCACGCTGTTCGTCGTCGACGGGTGCGGCGTTGGGCAAACGTTCCAGGATGGCGTCCAGTAAGTCGCCCAACCCCAGCATGTTAGTCGAGGATATAGGGAACGGATCGTTCAGCCCCAGTTCAAAGAAGTCGACGGATTCCAGGTCGAGTCCGGATGTGTCGGCCTTGTTCGCGACGAGGAGAACGGGTTTCGCGGCGCGGCGCAGCATGTCCGCGACGTCCAGATCGTCCGATGTGACGCCGCCGCGCGCGTCGACCATGAATAGTATCAGATCAGCCGTTTCGATGGCGATCTCGGCCTGGCGGCGCATCTGCGCGAGCAGTATGTCTGACGTGTTTGGGTCGATGCCGCCCGTGTCGATCAGCGTGAACGAACGTCCGCGCCACTCCACGTCCGCATATATCCGGTCGCGGGTTACGCCGGGGGTGTCTTCGACGATAGCCACGCGCCGTCCGACCACCTTGTTGAAGAATGTAGACTTGCCGACGTTGGGCCGGCCCACCACCGCCACTAAGGGTTTCACTATACCTCCGCCGCCAGCGCCCGTCTCAACGCCCCGCCGTCGCAGGGCAGCACGCGCACTGGGATATTTAATGCTTCGCGCAGATCGTCCGGCGTCCTGCCGTCAAGGAATACGCCTTCAGCCGACAGCATAACGTCGGGGATCCAGAGTTCTCGAGCGTTAACGCCCGTGAGTTGTTCGATTATATCCGATGATGTAACCAGTCCCGCAACCGTTATACTCTCCCCGAAGAAGCGATTGATGATCGGCCGTACCTCGACGCCGTCCCTGACGGATTCGACCAACTCGCGCAGGAACGGCGCCGCCGCCGCGCCCGTTGCTATAACGATTGGGGGCGCGCCCTTTGCCGGAGGTGGCAAGCGGGAATCCTCTTCGTTGAACTCGACGTTGAATTCTACCTCAAACCGCCTAAGCAGCCCGACGCCGTTCTCGATCTGCGGGTAATCCTCATACGCCGCGTCGTTCGGGATAGGCTCGCCCGCCGCGATGTACAGCTCATCGGCCGCGAACACGAACGCAGTTCCCAACCGCGCCAGGCAATCCGCCTGAGCCCGCCGTATAGTATCCAGCGATTCACGTGCGGTTTCTTTATCGACGATCCGCAGCGGTTCCAAACCATCGCGATGCTGCGTAAGTCCGACAGGCACGACCGCGAGCGATTGCGCCGCGGGGTAATACGCGGCGAGCCCTTCCAGCGTGCGCGCCAATTCGACTCCGTCGTTCCAGCCGGGGCACATCACAACCTGGGAGTGGAACCTAAGCCCGTTGTCGCGCAGCGCATCCAGTCGAGGCCGGATATCATCCGGACAGTCGAGACCCAGCATCCGCCCGCGCAGATCGGGATCAAGCGTGTGTACGGACAGGTAGAGCGGGCTGGCCTTGCGCTTGATTATCCTGGCGAATCCCGCGTCGCTGAGGTTGGTCAAGGTGACATAATTCCCCATCATCAGCGACATGCGCCAATCGTCGTCCTTGATGTACAGCGGCCTGCGCATATTGTCGGGCAGTTGATCAACGAAACAGAATATGCATCGGTTGCGGCAGCGCAGCGGCTTCACTCGCATACTATCGCCGAATGTCAATCCCAGCGGTTCGTCGCCGCTTCGCCGTATAAATACCGGCGCCGGATCGCCGTCCGCCGCGATATCCATCCTAACGCGCCGCTCCGCAGTCAGCGACAGGTAGTCTATCTGATCGCGAATCCTCTGCCCGTTGACGCCCACCAGCCGCATTCCCGGACGCAGTCCCGCTTGTTCGGCGGGACTGCCCGGGGTTACGGCGATTATCGGGTGTTCATATTTCGGGGATGACAACGTCGACCTCGTGTTTGGCCGCGCTGGATCGAATAATCCCGTCAATGATCGCCTGATTGTATATTATCTCCTGCCACGGGATCGGCGATTCGCCGCCTTCCTTGATCGCGTCGAGGAACGCGCGAACCTTCGCCGCGAAGTTGTTCGACTTCTCCGCAGGTTTCAGCGGGATCTTGGTTTCGACCTGATTGCCGACCACGTCGGTGTACATGTACACGTCGCCGATCGTGCCGTCCCACGCGCCGCCCCAATTGAGGTGAGGATTCGGGGACTTGACCTTCAGACCCGCTTCGGTGCCCAGGAACAGCGTGTCGCCCATCGTATCCATGTGCATGGCCCAGCTCATCCGGAAGTCGAGCACTAGCCCATCCTCGAACCGTACCAGCGCGCAGGTGAAATCATCCACAGAGAAGTCGTCCTTGAAATACTTCGGGTTCTTGCCGAAAAAATCGGACGCGTACGCCGATACGGTAACGGGCTTGCGATAGCCTACCGAGTTTAGCGCCATGTCCAAGCCGTAACATCCGATGTCGGCCAGGCAGCCCACCCCGGCCAGTTCCTTGTTGACGAACGTGCCGCCGGGGATGCCGCGCCTCCGACCGCCGCCGGTCTGCACATAGTAGACATTGCCCAGCACGCCCGATTGTACGATCTCCTTGACCATCTTCATGTTCGCGTCGTAGCGAGGCTGGAAGCCGATGGTCAGTATCTTGCCCGTTTCCTTTTGCGCCCTGGCCATCTGCACGGCCTGGTCGAGCGTGACGGACATCGGCTTCTCGCACAGCACATGGATGCCGGATCTCATGGCGGCGACGGCGCAGACATGGTGGGTGGTGTTGTAGGTGCAAACCGACACGCCGTCGGGTTTCAAAGCGAACAGCTTGTTGTTGTCCTCAAAGTCGGGGGCGTCGGTCAGGCCGAATTCATCCAGGAACGCGCGAGCCTTGCCCGGCACGAGATCCGAACCGCCGATGATCTCGACGTCGTCCATATCCTTGTATGCCTTCATGTGCGCGTGCGCGATACCGCCCGTGCCAACGATGCCGATGCGCAGCTTGTCTTTCTTATCGGCGGCTTGAACCGCGACCTTGTCCTCCACAGGCATAATATAATTCCCTTCCCTCAACCAATTTCGACGCGCGCTTGCGCGCCGATGCTCAATGTATTATATCACATCCGCCGCGAGCGGCACAACCCCGCCTCTTTCTGGCGCGGCATGTCATTTCATATTCATAAAGTATGATAGCGGGTCGGATAATAGCGTAACCATCCCAAAGATGCGGAAAATGCCGGGCGCCTTGCGCATATAGGCGCTGAACGCAGTAGGTTATTGGGCCTGTTCGAAAAAGACAGCGGTGGGGATAGGGGGTAGATTTTCGTCCCCCCACAAGGAGCGCGTAGGGGGCGGACTGGAGACCCGCTGGCCGGAACAGCGACGCAGTTGCGGCGCGCAGCACAAGGCGTGCGCGTCTGCGCAGAATCCCGGAGGGATTCTTATCGAAGGGATTCTTATCTTAATGAGTGGCGAAAAAGACGCCCCAAGACCCATGCGATCTTTTTCGAACAGACCCTATTGGCTATAATGAGGATGCGAGCGGCCGCCCGCTATGGGAGAGCCGCTCATTTCACGAACACTGGGTTCGCAATCGCCATGTTAGTAACGCCGCCATCCGCAATCGCTACGATATAGTCCGTGTCGCCTAAATCCGCGTCGTCAAGGGATACGGAATAATCCATCACGCCCTTACCCATGCCCCGCGTCTTCAACGGTATGTCCATTTCCGCACCGCGCCCCAGAAGCTTCAGGGTATGCAGCGGCTTCTTCGCGTAAAGCTCAATCCGAACGGCATGTGATCCGGCGGGGGAGGCCGTCTCGCCCGGCTCTGCTCCGTTCACGCGGACGAACATCAACGGGCCGTTCGTAAGCGTATTGCGGCCATGGCGCATCGCGTCGAGGATGCCGGCGGCGTCAGTGGCGGCGGTTGATACCATGTTGCGCGCGCAGCCTGTGCCGAGGCTCTGCTCCGCCCACGTCTCATACAGCGTGAGCGCGGCCTCGCGCGCGTTCGCGATCCAGTCGTATCCGCGTCGAGCGACCTCGGGCATTTCGCCATAAACATCCCCGCCCCTGTCCCGTATTGACCGCAGCGCGCCGCAGATTGTCCGGTAACCACCCGCGTGGATGTCGTGCGTATCACTGCCGCACACCGCCGGCAGGTACACGCCGTGATCCAGCCTATCCCGCCACAGTTGAAAAGCAAGGTCGTTAGGGAAGCCGGGGAGATACGGCGTCGCGCCGTTCCATACCTCCATGCCCTCGAAGAACGGGAGAGAATCCGTGAACTGTTCCGGGAAGCGTATGGCCTCCTGCCAGACGCGCGGATGATTGATGACAGGGAAGCCGCCTAGATCGCGAATTCTGCCCGCGACGAACTTATGTTCCGCAAGCAGGTATGCGTCCGTGCGTTCCCCGGCGTTCGGGATGCGATAGATTACATCCTCCGGTACGCCGTGCTGGTTCACATGGCCGTTTGATGTGGAGATCTCCTTGGATATGATGGGCGTGAATTCGTCGTTTGCGAAGGACTGCCATACCTCGTGGTTGAGCGTGTTGTGATGGTCGCTGAGCGCGCCAAAATCCAGTCCCGCCGCGCGCATGGAGCCGTACACGTCTGCGGCGGTGTCTACGACATGATCCGTACCGCCGTATGCCGGACTGGAGTAGATGGAGTGATGGTGCATATCGCCGCAGAGGATGCCGCGAGCACGCAGATTTACGAGCGTCGTCAGGTTTGCGTGTAACACCGTCGGCGCGTCACGCTGCAGCTCGACGACCCGCGCGGCGGTGGAGACGTGATAGCCGCGCGTTACTTCTATCAAGAGGGGCTGACCTGCAGGAAGCCGTAGTTCAGCGCCACCGTTCTCATCCGTCTGGGCGCGCCAGAATTCGATACGACCGTCGCGCGCTGGCGTATACCCGCCGCAAGAACGTTCGAACGCGGGATACGCGCGCACCTGCGCTGGGCCTGGCTTGCCGTCCGTGCCAGCGCGCACAACCAGTACGCCTGTTTGCCGCGTCTCGGATTCGGGGCGTTTTGGCGTGTGATCGTCCAACCAGTTGATCAGCGCGGCTGTGTTTTCACGAATAGTTGCGATGGGCGTCACGTCGCGCTCGCCGGCAAACTCTAAAGCTTTGCGCAGTATGTGCAGTATAGTGGAATCCAGCAGGGGAATCCCGGCCATAAATGCCTCCAATTACTACCGCTTCGCGCTCCGACTGTCATATAGCCTGTGCCGCTAAGAGTTCTCACGGACACGCGACGGAATTACGCCGCTCGCTAACGCCGGCGGCAACCAGCGATTCGACACGAGACCCGAGAATATGTTATAGTCCTTGAACGCGGCGATATCACCGTCCATCGGGATGTAACAGAGCAACACACGAAACGCCGCCGGAGGCCGCAGCATGATATACAGCTCCAACCACCGGGCGCGTATGCGGAAACGCGTCGATCCGATTACGCGTATGGCGCGCCGCATATCCAAGAGACCAAAATATGGTCAGGAAGACAACCTATTCTTGTCTACTATAACCAATAGGAACGGGCGCGTCAAGACGCGCCGCGAGGGTTTTGGGTTGAATCTCAAGAAAGAGTCTGTAGATTCAGTCCGAATGCCGCCAAAACATGTTCACGACATTATCGGAAATTTCACCATATTGCTTTACAGCATGAAAGAAATAGACTATAATAAGGTCGGGTGATTGCTATGAAGGAAACGCGGCTGACTCGGATGGAGAGCTATATACATCAGCATGAGGCGGTTTCGATCGACGAGTTGTGCGATCGCTTCAATATGTCATTAACTACGGTTCGGCGCGATATAGCGGCTATGCTGAAAAAAGGTTCCGTCGAAAAGGTGTACGGCGGCGTACGCGCCATAAATAATGAGCGGCTTCATCCCTTCGACGCGCGCTTGATGGAACGGCAGGAGTCGAAGCGCGCGATCGGGCGGAAAGCGGCGGAAATG
>JAITDK010000059.1 GCA_031282605.1 Oscillospiraceae bacterium | reverse complement strand
TACTGTATACCCGGTTGTGCCGCCAAAGGTTGAGTATTCCCTAACAGAGAGGGGACGAAGCATACGCCCGATTTTGAACGCCATATATGACTGGGGAGCAGACTACCTAAAAAGCAACGGCATCGAGGCCAACTGTTCCATGACAGTTAAGCGCGGGTCGACTTGAAACGTTTGATATTCCTTATATTCAGTACCGCAAAGAACCTCCCAGCGGATCCGTGGAGATTCTTAGCGGTACTGAGTATAATTGTAAGACTATGTATTCTTCATAATTATGCTTTCGATAATATCTGCCGTATCCTCGAAAGCGTCTAGGCACGCTTCCAGCGTATTGAACATCGTCGACCAGATCAGCAGTGTGCGCGCGTCGGTTTCCTCGGTGAACAACCGCCGCATCGATTGCGCGAACAGCCGATCCGCGTCGCTCTCGATCGTGTTCACCTCGATCACGTGTTCGATAACCGTGCGCGATTTCTTGAAGTTCTTGAATTCCCGCGTTGCCTCAAGCAGCGCGTGCGAGCACTTGACGATCAGCTTGGTGAACGTGACGGCCTCCGAGCGAATGGCCTCTACGTTATGAATATATATGTTCTGCATGACATCTTCGACCGTGTCGATGCTGCTGTCCAGCTTCTCGGCCAGCGCCACGATGTCCTCGCGTTCAATCGGCGATATGAATTCGCGCGACAGCCGCTTGGTCATTTCATGCTTGAGGTTGTCCGCCTCGTTCTCGATATGGTGCATATCGTGCGCCCAATCGCTGACCTTTTGCGGGTCGAAATGATTCACGGCGCTGTCAAGGCATTCGGAGATTTTGCTGGTCAGCTCGGCGCATTCAACAAAATAGCTGAAGTAATCGTATGAGTGGCGTTTAGTATTCTTTTCCATTATTACACTCCTATAACGTCATGTACGGCATCATTTAAACACAAACAGGAACAGCTTGACCATCAGGAAACCAAGCAAACCGCATCCCGGGAACGTCAATATCCATGTGACCACCATCTCGCGAACGATCGACCAATCCACTGCGCTCAGCCGCTTCGACGCGCCGACGCCCATTATGGCCGTCGTCTTTGTGTGAGTCGTGCTAACGGGGATACCCGTCAGCGACGAGAGCAGCAGGCAGCCCGCCGCCGCCGCATCCGCCGCGAAACCCTGGTAGGTGGTCAGCTTCACCATGTCCAACCCGACCGCCTTGATTATGCGGTATCCCCCGACCGACGTGCCAAACCCCATCACGATCGAGCATATCAGCATCAGCCACATAGGTATCTCAAACTGCGTCGCGCCCGTGTGACCCTGCGCCAGGAAGAATCCCAGCAGGAACACGCTCATGAACTTCTGTCCATCCTGCGCGCCGTGCATGAACGCCATCGCCGCGCCGCCCGCGATCTGCGCGTTCCGGAAAAACTTGACTGTGCGCGATCGGTTCATCCCGCGGCAGATTAACTCAATCAACCGCACCAATACAAACCCCGCTAAAAAACCCAGCGCGCTGGATAGCGCTAATCCTATCAGCACCTTCGACCATTCGGCGGGGTTGATGCCGGCCATGCCGCCGTTAATCGCTATCGCCGCGCCGGATAACCCGGCGATAAGCGCGTGGCTCTCGCTGGTGGGTATGCCGAATTTCCACGCGGCAGTCGCCCACGTCACAATCGCGAACAGCGCGGCGCATAACGCCAGCGTCGCGTCGCCCGCGTTCTCGCCGAAATCGACCATGTGGTAGATCGTCATCGCGACGCGGGAACTGACCATCGTCATCAGCAGCACGCCTAGGAAATTGAATACAGCTGCCATCAATATCGCCTGGCCTGGCGGCATCGCGCGCGTGGATATACAGGTGGCTATCGCGTTGGGCGCGTCGGTCCAGCCGTTTACCAGTATGACGCCCATCGTCAGAATCACTGTCAGAGCTATCATAGGGTTGGAAGAAACCTGGGTTATAAAGTCCGTTAATGTGAGGGTCACGTCTGTTCCTAACCTCCTCTTAACGATACGATGTCTACAACCTTATAATTATGCACTCTTCACCCACCACTGTCAAGCGAGAAAAGAACAATGAATTACAGGAACTGACAAAAAGAGCGTCATTAAAACTCCTCTGTCACATGCGAGGGCCGACGCGTGAATACCTGGCGCAGCACATCCAGATTGCCGTGAGCCTTCAGGTCATCGCGGCGGGTCATCAGCGCGTTATCCAGCGTGCGAAACCCTGTCGCCAACTGACTGAACGCCTGGATGGACATGGTCAGATCAGATGGTTTGGCTGACTGCTTGACCAATACGTGGTCGTCATCATATTCCACCTCGAACACGCCGTTGTTCCCGGACAATTGCGGGTCGGATATCTCAACGCGATACGAGCCTCTCCCCTCCGGATGGCGCATATATGCCAACACCCGCTGAACATGTACGACGCGCGTCATGTCGCGCGGGATCATCTTCAGCGAGATATCCCAGTTGTCGGGCAGAATATCGGTGAACGGGATAAACGTCGGAGCTTGCCAGCGCACCGTCTCTCCCTTCAGCGAGGATAACAGCGACAGCGCGCCGTACAGCGATTCATTATCCATAAACGCCAGCTCATGTATTACCAGCGCTTGCGACGGCGACTCCTCTTGCGCAATCTTTATGTATGACTTAGGCGATCCGGAATCGTCGACCCAAAGATACAGGTTGATCCCTGTCTTGTAGGGATCATTGCGGGTGAACTTGCGCCAGCCGATCGACTCGTGAAGTTCGTGACGCGGCGAGGCGTGGTTCAGGTTGTCGATGTACACGGTCTGCACCTGCCGCAGCGCGTCAACCGGGTCGCCGGGGAAACGCTGCTCGAACGTCCCCGTCATGCGATACCGGCGGAATGATTCCAGCGGCGCGGTCAGTTCGTTGCGGCAGTTGCACAGTTCATACCCCATGCGCCGATAGAACGCGTGAGAGAACGGCGTCAGGTTGCTGAACTCCGTGCCTTTCTCGTATTCTGAGTCCAGCACCCGCTGCAGAATCTTGAATACATTGCCGCCGCGCCGATGCTCGGGCAGCGTGCAAACGCCGCCGATGCCGCACATCCCTACCGTGCATCCGTCAAAGCGCATCCGGTAGGGTATAGCCGCCATGCCCGTCTGCAGTCGCCCTCGTTCGTCGAAGGCGCCCCATTGCCACTCGACAGGGTAAGCCATACCGTCGTCAGGTCTGTGCTCCGTGAAATCCCGCCGTTGATTGAACGCGATCGACTCTATCTTCTCCAGGCTCTCGCGCTCGTCAGGTCTCAATGTCCGAATCTCCATAGAATCACCCTCCCTTCACGTATATACTATAGCAGTTTTATATACTTAGGTCTAGACGGAACACCCTCGTCCGATCTCACATATGATATTACGCGCCGGTCCGTCTCAACGCATATCACCTCAATATCATGATAAATGTAGTGACAAATGCCATGGTAAATTATGAAGAACGCCATCGGCGCAGACAATATAGAAAAGGATGTGTCAAATAATAATGCAATTAAGAGACGCCGCGTCTTGCTATAATGCTGTCGTGAACGCCGCCGCAACCGCGAGTCCCGATGCAAAGCTGACGTTCGAATGGTATTCTATCATCCGCGAACTGGATGCGTTCTTCAAGGACGATATTAACGTTAGCGTGCAAGCGGATCCGTCGCAAACGAGCGACAATTTCTCTGTAACGCTGAACGTATCCAGCCCGTGTATTGCCGGCGCGCTGGCCACGGTATTGAACCTTGTTTATGACCTTGGCAACGTTAAAGGAACAGTACACGTGGTTTCAGGCGGGCTGGAGTACAGGGAACAGCCAGTCGCCAACCTGAACGATCTGCTCCAGTGGGCGCAGGTTGCGTTCGTCGGGAATCCGCGCGTAAAAGGCTACACCCCACAAACACTGCCTCCGCCGTTTGAACAGCAGGATATCGCCATCATTGTCGAAAAGGCGGCGATTCAGTACTACGACGACGATTTGTCAGAACTGTACTCGAACACCACAAAGACTACGGAGGATGTGCTTAACGAGTTGCTAAGCCAGTATTATGTCAACCAGGGCAGCTTGCGCGCGACTACGGAATACGCCCCTGACACAGACTGGGGCGCACCCGCCAAATCCAGCCGCCGCTAAGCGATGGGATTATCATGACATTGTAAACAAAGGGCGGCTTGCCGCCGCCCTACATACTACAGGAATATCCGCAGCCCGGCGACCACGGTCAGCGAGATTACCGTGTATCGGAACGGCCTTTCCGGGATTCTTTTGACCACGTAAGCGCCTAGCACCGCGCCGAGCGCGATTACGGGTATCATCGCCAGCGCCATTAACAGTTCCGGCCCGCCGATACTGCGCCATAGCAACAGCTGCAGCGGCATCTTAATCGCGTTAACTATCAGGAAAAACCACGCGTATGTGCCGACGAAATTCTCCTTGTTCATGCTCATTGCCAGCAGATAGACGGTCATCACCGGGCCTGCCGCGTTTCCGATCATCGTGGTGAATCCGCCCAGTGTGCCCATAAGCGCGAAGAACCACATTCGCCTCGGCACTTTAACGCGATCGCCACCGACTTCCAGCACTATCATCACAGCCGCGCAAAGCAGCACCGTAACGCCGATGATCATCGTGAACGTGCCGTCGCTCACCACCCATCCGACAACCGTACCAACCACAATCCCTGCCAGCGCCCACGGTATCAGCCGACGGATCGATGCCCAGTCGGCGGCGCGGCGGTAGTATGATATGGCCATTATATCGCCCAGCAGCGATATCGGCAGTACCATCCCCGTGGATTCCTTGCCGCCGAACACGACGGCCAGCAACGGTATGATGATCGTCAGCACGCCGCCAAGCCCCATCTTCGAGAATCCGATGACCGCCGCCGCCCCGGTGATCCAAAGCCATTGCGCGGTCGTCAGGTTGGGCATACGTTAACCTTCATAGCTATCACGCTTGCCTTCTTGTTATCGTCTTATCGTCGCCATATCGCTGACGGCGTCAAAACATGCTTGGCGCGGCTTGATTCGCCGCCGGGGTTCTTTTCCTGCGCGGCATGCGGCGCTTGCGGGTTTGGGCTGGATCATAGCCGTTTGTCTTGGTGCAGTCGTATGTCAGATCGGCCTTGCGCATCAGCGCGCCGAGCGAATCTACGTTGCATTGCTTCATTAACTCTATCAGCACGCTCGCCGCGGCAAACGCGTCGCACAACGCGTCGTGACACTTATAGGCTATGCTGAAGTGCTCCGCGATGCTGACAAGCCTGTAACTGTCCAGCGTCAGCAGCTTCTTGGATATCTTAAACGCGCAGCCGTAGCGGATGCTGGGCAACTCAAACCTGGCAGCGTGGGCGGCCGTCTGAATGGCGCATATGTCGCCGTATGCGTCAAAGGCGATAAGCGTCATGTTGGCGATGCGTTCCCATATCTCCGGCCACAGCTCGGCAAAGGTAGGAGCTTCCAGCACGTCTGCCTCGGTAATGCCGTGGATGCTCACCTCCCTAGCGCTGAACTCGGTTAGCGGTTTCACCAGCGAGTAAAACGAACCCACGATCTGGTTCCCTTCGACAAACACGAAACCTATCGAACATATGGAACCCTTGTCGCGTGAATTGGCTTTCTCCACATCAAATACCGCAAACATACATTACCTCGCACGATTCGGCGCGGCCTGGCGGCGTCGCGCGCTGTCCGCTCTCCATTATAAGCGCGTCGGCGGGTTTGAGTCAAGGCGGGAAGTTTATTGGGTGCGGCAGTTCGTGTTGCAGCGCCAATGGCCGCGATTAGCGCGAAACGGGATCGTATCAGCAGAATCCCGAAGGGATTCTTTCCTGTGTAACCTGTGCTGTACGGACCGCTGCGGCGGGACGCTGTTCGATCTGCGGATCGAATGCGCTTTAAGTTTGTAGCGCCCGCCACAATGGCGTAAGTCGTCA
>JAITDK010000053.1 GCA_031282605.1 Oscillospiraceae bacterium | reverse complement strand
ATAAATCCTGCTTTGCGCGTATTTCGAGGATGCCGACGCCCTGCGGTCGCCCAGTTGCAGCAGCTTGACGACATAATCCGGAATGAACTCGTCATACTTCACCTCAAGCAACACTATTTCGTCGCCTACACGAACCGTCGGCAGCGCGTCGTCGAAGAAATCCTCCGCGAAGCCGAGCTTCCGACCGTCGGACGCACAGCCCGCGCGGATATCCCTGTCCAGCGTGACGCGCACATTGCCCGCGTCGCATAGAAACGGCTCGCGGATGTAGTCCACGATAGCCTTCGGACGCAGCAACTCCGTGTTCAGCTTGGAATACAGCTCAAGTATCAACGCGTCGGTTGAATCACGCATCCAGACGTAATCGCCGTTCATCAGGCGCTCGGCCTGTTCGCGCGTCGTTCTTGCCGACTGTTTACCGCATAGGCCGTTCTCCTTCGTCTTCTTTTCCAACACGATGAAGTTGCTATCCGCGCCTCCGGGATACCGGCGCATCCGGAACTTCTCTCGGCGATTCACACCGTTGACCTTGTCGCGCAGCGCCTGATCGTTCGGCGAATCGAAATACAGGCTGCGCACACGGTATATGCCATCCGCACCCGCGTGTGGGTCGCGCCGCATGGCCTTTGAAAGCCTGCTCCTTATTATCAAATAGTCCGCCCAATTCAGGCTGTGCTTGTATTCGTGGCGCTTATTGATGGTTCATCCCTCCTTTTGGCGGAGCGCGGCGCAAAGCGGGCGCGTATCCGCGGAATCCTTAAAGGATTCTTACCTTTAAGCGCATTATAATTGTGCAATATGGCGGCGTTATGAACGTGATGTAAATTCGGTTATGCTCTTGTCCGAAAAATTATCAAAAAGCGACATGGAGTTAATCCAGTTATAATAAATCAGGGAGATGTTTAACCCCCTATGCCGCTACGGCGACAGAGGGGGTTAAACCCTTTAAACCCTACCTTTTCCTCAACAACCCCTCGGCCTTCCTCAAATCCTCCATACTGTTAACGCCCGTCGCCTCGTCGTTGTTCGCCAGCCGATATACCTCTACACGCTTGCCTAGTCTGGCGTATACCCCTGCCGCCGCCGTCAGATACCTTTCGGGCGGGTTGCGCTTTGGATCGTACGGCACCAACGCCAGACAGTCCCACATGTCCGCTCCGTTGAATACCTGTATGCCCACGTTTACCTCGTCGATCAACTTCTGCTCAGGCGAACACGCGCTCTCCTCCACGATATCCACCAGGCGTCCATCCTCGCGTATCAGCCGCCCATAAGGCGGTATCGGATGAATCACCCCTGACAACAGCGTTTGATCCGCGCCGGATTCAATATGCTTGCCCAATATTCCCCTGTATGTCGCCACGGATAGCAACGGCATGTCGCAGTATAGCACCATCACAGGGCCTTCAAACCCCTCTAGCGCAGGTCTTGCGTACTCCGCCGCGTGCGCCGTTCCATCCAGCACATCCTGCTCGACATAATTGTAGGCCGGGCCTAACTCGTCCATCACCTGTTCCTTGCGGTACCCAACCACGATCGTTATATCCTCCGGCGCGACGAACGGCAGGTTATCCAGCACATGGCGTATCAACGGTCTGCCGCACGCTAACCGCAGCGCCTTGGGCAGTTCCGCCGACTCGCTCTCCAGCCGTTTACCCTTGCCCGCCGCCAATATCACTACCTTTATCGGTACATTATTAATTCTAGAACTGTCCATCAAATCCTTGCTCCTTCAACCAATCGCTCATCAGACGCGGCCAGTCGCGGGTCAACGGTATATCCGCCCCCAACCCTACGCCATGCCGACCATGCGGGAAGATATGCATAGCGAACGGTCGCTTATGCGCCGACATCGCGGCCGCGAACAACAGCGCGTTCTCCACGGGCACAACCTGATCCTCCGCCGTATGCCAGATGAACGCGGGCGGCGTGTCGTCCGTCACCAGCTGATCCGGCGATAGCAGCCGCGCGGTCATGCCGTCAATAGTCGTCGTGCCTGTCAGCGACTGGAACGAGCCTCGATGCGCTATTGATACCGCTATACCGCTCATCACGGCGTAGCATGGCAGTATCGCGTCCGGGCGGCAGCTGACGCGGTCGATCGGATCATCCGCGTCCGGAAAGCCCGCGTCGTAGCTCGTGCCTGCGTGCGCCGTCAGGTGTCCGCCCGCCGAGAAACCGAGTATCCCTATCTTGTCCTGCAATATACCCCACGCCGCCGCGTTCGCGCGGACTAAGCGAATCGCGCGCTGCGCATCCTCCAATGGGATTGGATGGCTGTACGGCGCGACGCGATAATTGAGCACGAACGAGTGAATGCCGGAATCATTGATCGACTGGGCGATGGGCGTTCCTTCGTGAGCGGCCTTCATCACATATCCGCCGCCAGGACAGACGATTACCGCGCCGCGCGGTTTGTCGGTATCATCAGCCCAAAACGGCGTTAAGGTAGGCTGCGCTTGGCCGTACTCTATCACATAATCGGGTGCGCCGTATTCCCATAATGGGATCGGGTTAACGGGTCGATCCATAATCATTCACTCCTTTGATTAGTATCACTACTATTACTATTGAGCATTTCGCAAGGGATGCGCCAGCATGTCAGGTATCAGGTCGGCCAGCCGTTCGACGACGCGGTGGGGCTTGACGGATGAGGCTTGTATGTCGCTCATCCGCGCCTCGCCTGTCAGGACTAGGATGGATAGCAACCCGTTATTGACGCCGGTTGCAATATCGGTATAGAGGCGATCGCCCGCCAACGCGGTTTCATCCCGGGTTGCATGGACTCGTTCCAGCGCGCCGTCGACGATTCCGGCGTAAGGCTTGCCGATTATCGCGTCGGGCTTGCGTCCTGTTACGGTGTTAACGAACGCAATCGTCGCGCCTATGTCCGGCACGAATCCTGTTTCCGTCGGACAGACCAAGTCGGGATGCGTGGCGATATACGGCAATCCGGCCGTGACATGATCGCACAGTCGTGTCAGCTTGGCATAGTCGAGCGTTGTATCGAACGCAATGATTATATAATCGGGGTCGTCATTATCGATAATAATCCCCGTGGATTCCATCTCTTCGCGCAACGACGGCGTGCCCAGCAGGAACGCGCGCTTGCCGGGAAACGCCTTCAGGCAATGCACAGCCGTCGCCTGGCCGGATGTGTAAACGTTAAGGTGGCGTTCCGGCACGCCCATGCGCATGAGCTTCTCTTCATATAGAGCGGCCGACTTTGACGAGTTATTTGTCAAGAACAATACTGAACGGCCGGTCTCCTCGATCGCGCCGAGAAAGTCCAGGGAGCCTTGCAGCAAATTGTCGCCCAAGTAGAACGTGCCGTCCATATCCAGCATGAACACCCGGGTTGTAGAAAGGTTCGCGCGGTCATTCATCTAAATAACCCCCGCTATTACGTCTTCAGCGCGGCGAATTGCAGCGCGTATACCGACAGCAGCGCGAGCGTCAGCAGCGTTATGGCGATCGCCAACCCGCGCGGGAACCTCTCGCGCTTCGGAGAACCCTGCGCCGTCTTCGGCAATCCGAATGACGCGCTCATGAACACCGAACGTATCATCAGTGCCCACAGCGCGAACGACACCGCCGTCTGGATAAACACCGTCAGCGTCACATCGCGTGAGAGCAGCTCGCGCAGCGCAAGAGTTGCATCAACTTGCGTGAAGTAACCCGCCATGATTGCGCCCGCGTTGTGCGCAAAGTGGTATATCATAGGCAGTATCAAACTGTCCGACGCTATGGCCAGCATCCCCAGCGCCACCCCCAGCAACAGGTGTGTCGGCAGTCCCGGCAGACTCATGTGGGCAAGCGCGAACAGAAGGCCTGTAATCACAGCGGCTCTGCCGCTGCCGTACCGCTCCATCGCCGGCAGCAGCAATCCACGGAAAGACAGCTCCTCAAACAGCGCGGGAGCTGCGGCCATCGCCAGCAGCGACGTGAACAGCCCCTCGCTATTCTCCGCCGCCAGCCACTGCCCCAGCGTATCCAAGTTCAGCCCAAACCGTGACAGCAGCGCCACCCACAGCGTATCCATTCCGGAAAAGTACTCCAAACCGATAAGAGCGGCCAGCGCGGTTACCAGGCATGTGCTGATCCTGATCGGACGCGCCGCGCCGCGCTCCCCCGTCTGGATCGGCGTTCCGCCCCGCCCGAGCGGGATTCGCGTCATTCGGGTGAACGGCTTGGCGTCCGGCTTCGCCTGATAGTATATCGCCCACGGCAGCCCGAAGAATACAATCTCCTGGGTCAATTGCCACAACGGCAGCCAGTCGTCCCCCACCGTAATGAACTGCCGCGCGCAAAACAGCAGCGCGACGGACGCCGCGAACAGCGCGAAGGCAATCCTGGCCGACGGACGATTCTTGTCGGAACCATTAACGTCGTTGGTATCGACCGGCGGCTTACGATCGGCGCCGCCCGAGTCATTCATAAAATTATTATCTAGCATGTCAACTCATAATAACCGCCTGTATGATCGCGGTAAGCCAGATCCACGCGCACCGACGGCGTCAGCGCGGACTTGACGGACAGCAGAGCCAGGTCAGGTGTATTTGCCTCGGCGCTCATGTGGCCGAGCACACAATGACGTAAACCGGCGGCAGTCAAGCGCCGCAACAGATCGGCGCAGTCGCCGTTGGACAGATGACCTCGATTGCCCAGTATGCGTTTCTTCAGCCACGAGGGATATGCGCAGGCTCTCAGCATGTCCGGATCGTGGTTAGCCTCGATCAACACCAGATCGGCTCCATTCAGCTGATCCGTCCATGCGCAGGACAAGTGCCCCAGATCGGTGGCCGTCACGATCCGCTTGCCCCGGTATTCGCACGCGAAGCCGACCGGTTCGGCGGCGTCGTGCGGTATCAGGAACGGCTGTACGTTGACGTCGCCGATATAAAAATCCTCGCCTGTCACGAACACGCGGCGGTTACGGTCGTCGACGCTCGCGAAGCCGGGCTTGCTCTGCATGGCGGCCCATGTCGCGCCGTTCGCGTATATGGGCAGATCGTAGCGCTGGCTCAGCGTGCCAGCGCCCTTTATGTGATCGGAGTGCTCATGCGATATGATAATCCCATCCAGATTAGCGGCGCTCTCGCCTATCGAGGATAGCAACTGTTCCAGCGTGCGGCACGCATGCCCCGCGTCGATCAGCAGCCGTGTGCTCCCCGCGCTTAAGAATGAGACGTTACCGCTGGAACCGCTCCTCAGCGGACAGAACCGTATCGGCATGACACGCCCCCCTTACTATGCACTCACGGCATTATATCAGATACTGGGAGCGATTGCCAGCAAAACAAATCGTAGAAATCAAATCATGAGACGACACCGTAGCCAATCTCGTCACTCGAATCGCCTCTGCACGAGGGGATTCGTTACATTCATGCAAAATCCTTTTAGTCCCATTCTATAAACATTAATCAGCCCTTGAGCGGCTTAGTCGGCTGCGGTTCACCCGCACCGCTTTCCCGTTATCCCTGTGATCCGCAGCGTCAGCACCGTCGTTTTCTTCAGCATATCTTCGTTAAACGACCAGTTCCCCGGATGCGCCTGATGATCCATCAACAGCGACAGCGCATCGCGCTTATCCTCGTACGCGGTCAAAAAGCGCACAACCGCTTCACCCATTATGCTCGCGTAGCCGAACCCATATTGACAAGCCTCGTCTCCCTCTTTCAGCGCGTGATCCGTGTCCAGCTCAAACGTCACTATAGGGTTCTTGCGCATCAGCTCCAGTTTCCGACCCTGCGCCGCGCTGTGGACATACAGCCTCCATGTCTCGGGCGGCGTGTCGGGCGCGGCGTTATAACCGTAATTCATCGGCACGATATACGCGCGTCCCTTATCGACCAACCCCAAGCGCAGCACCTTGCCGCTTACCAGGATATCGAACAGTCCCGCGGAATCAGTTACGGCGCGGTCGGCGCGGCGCATCGGACGCGCGGCGGAGGTCGAAGTGTTCTCGGGCATGGTCAGTCCTCCATTCAATAGTAACGCTCTATATTATGAATCGATTATAGCATGACTCTCTCGCAAGTCAAAACAAACATCCCGCGCGTCAGGCTTGTTCCCGCATATACCCACGCTTCTTTTCAACCCCCGATAGCAGAGCGAGTGAAAAAAGCAAATATTCACAAGACAAACCCGGCATATTTTTTCCAATTTCTTCGCAATTCCGTATAGCTTATTCTGGCTGTTCGTGGTATAATGGATCAGATCTTCAATTAGCCAGAGGAGGGGGGCGGCGGCGTGAACCTTAACGTGTCCAAGCGCGGCGGGCGGGTCTACCTGTACATTGAAAAGAAGCATTGGGACCGGGTGAACAAGAAATGCCGCTCGGTCAAGGTCGAGACGTTGGGTTACGTGGACGACCTTATGAAAACATATCCAGACCCCATCGCCTACTTTCGACAAAAAGCGAAAGAAATGACGCTGGCCGAAAATGAACAGAAAACGCACACCGTGACATTGGATCTGAACGAGCGGCTGGAAACTGACAGCAACCTTCGGTACAACCTGGGGTATGTGG
>JAITDK010000050.1 GCA_031282605.1 Oscillospiraceae bacterium | reverse complement strand
GCTTCCGTTATCTTGCGGAAGCGTCCTTGAAGGAGATTCGTTGGGGAACGAGTCGGCGCGGGCGTAGAAAAGACGCGTGAAAGCGGGAAGCTCATAGCGGTACAGAGTATTATAGTTTTAATCGAAGCGCCAATCGCCCCTCGCGCCGATCCTCGGCGGCTGAGGATACCACGGCAGCGGCAGCGGGCAGATTTCGCATGGGTCATGCCGGGGCAGCATACCGACGACATAAGCGTCGATCCGCATATCCAACAGCGCATCCACATACTGCCCGCACTCGTTAACGCATACTGGTTCGGCCAGCGATACGCACGCTTTCACGTTTACGCGGGCGTTTTTCGGCAGCCGAGTGCATGTGCACTGCGTGATCGGTACGCATACGTCGATCGACGAGCGCACAGCGTGCTGATAACCTCGGCAGTCCACCAGCGTCAGTGACAGCGGGATTGTGACGCGCAGCGCCAGGTTGGATTCCGATCGGCATGATACACACGACGGATCAATAGCCGCGCTGCTCACACACTCGGCGGCGACGATGGTCAGCGTAAGCGGCCGCGCGCCAGCTATATGCCTGGGCAGGTCAATGCACACCCAATCGCCGCGCGTGCGCAGCGAACCGCTGGCCAACGGAGTCAATATATCGCAATCGCGCCGTTTTGGAGCGCGGCAATGGTCATCGTCATGATAACTATAATAATGTTCGGAATAATCATCTTGATACCCACGATGATCATCCGGATCGTAAGGGTATGGATATGGCATTCACATCACTCCTCTGCTGTACAGAGTATGTAATGCAGGGCTTCGGCGTGCGTACGGGGAAGCCGCCCCAGGGCAAGTTCAAGTATAGGTTATGCAATCGAAAGCGATAAGAAACCGTCATCCCAACCAGCCCTTTCCGTCTTTTCCAGAGTCTTATGGGGCGTCTTCATCTCTCCAAACCGCATGACGTCATCAGACGCGTAAACTTGCCGGCGCGGCAAGCGTCCATCCCTGCTTGTTTAACCCATATTCGACTATCTCACCTACAGTCTGGCAGCCGCTGATGCTCCCAAACAGGCATAAAACCAGCGTGTTCACTCCTTCTTGCATTTCCCATATAATTATCATTATTCATAGTCAGTAAATGGACTTCCCCTGTTGACATGCCGCCGCGCCGTTTGCTATCCTGTTATCATCAAATTTCAGGAGGCTCATATGCCTTTCACACTCGCCCAATATCAAGCGCCCGACTTCGGCGAGTCCCGCTTCGCCGACGCGCCCGACGTCCGCTTAATCCCCGTCAGTCGCGACGGTGTCGCGCCGGACGACTATCACGCCACATCTATATTCCCGGAATACTTCAAAGTGAACGGGCGATGGCTCCTCGCGGAGCAGAGCCGCATGGACTGCGTAGCCGTTTATGAGAACAACCAGATTCACGTGCGCGAGTTCAGACGTCTGTGCAAGGGCGACTTGGTTGCGATCGGCAGAACGGAGGGCGGCAGCGAAGGTATATTGGTTCACATGAACGGATTTCTTGGCGCGTCCGTCGGCGGATCATCGGATGGTTTCGCGTTCAGGCAAGGGCGCAGCCGCGAGACGGCGTTCTCAATGGACTACGACAGGCTGTATGATCTGCTTAGATTCGAGCGTGACAACGGGTATATCGTGTGGGTGCTCGGCCCCGCGCTGAGCTTCGACGCGGATTCGCGCGCCGCGTTCGCCGCGTTGATTGATAACGGTTACGCGCACGCGCTGCTGGCAGGAAACGCGCTGGCTACGCACGATCTCGAGGGTGCGTACCGCAAGACCGCGCTCGGGCAAGACATCTATACTCAGGCGCTGATGCCCAACGGCCATTACAACCATATCGACACCATCAACCGCGTGCGGCTGCACGGCTCGATCCCCGCGTTCATTGAGGCGGAGGGAATCCGCGACGGCATCATCCCGTCATGCGTAAGGAAGGGCGTACCGTTCGTACTGACCGGATCGATCCGTGACGACGGCCCGCTGCCGGAGGTGTTCGCCGACGTATACGCGGGGCAGGACGCCATGCGGACGCATCTCTCCCGGGCGACAACGGTCATAGCGATGGCCACTGCGCTGCACACGATCGCGGCGGGCAACATCACGCCAACGTTCCGAGTCATGGCGGACGGCGCGGTGCGACCCGTCCACTTCTACGTTGTAGACATCTCCGAATTCACCGCGAACAAATTAGCCGACCGCGGGAGTCTCGCGGCGCGCAGCATCATAACCAATGTGCAGGATTTCATTGTGAATGTGCATAAAGGATTGTGCGGGTGAGTATTCGACGCCGAGATAACCTAGCCCTCGCCTAATACGGCGGGGGCTGCCTTTTCTTGCAAGTCTTTTCGCGCAAGGGTTGACGAATCTTGAAAAATGCAATATAATCGCCGTAGATATTCATTTTGTATCGCCGCATCCATAGGCGGAAGGGGTCTTGCTCGCGTGCGGAGCTATTATCTTAAGCGGCTGGCAATGGGCGTGCTGCTCGTGTTTTCAGTGTCTGTGCTGGTGTTTTCGATGATGCACCTGATGCCAGGCGATCCGATCGACCTGATGGTAGACAGGAAGGTCGGTCAGGAGCGCAGGGAAGCGTTGCGCCGGGAATATGGATTGGATCGTTCGCTGCCGGTTC
Source organism: Oscillospiraceae bacterium (assembly GCA_031282605.1). Lineage (GTDB taxonomy): Bacteria > Bacillota > Clostridia > Christensenellales > Aristaeellaceae > BNUH01. The sequence continues at coordinate 1,517 of JAITDK010000050.1, read as the reverse complement.
AATACTTGGATTGGGCAATGAAGATACTGCTGCGCGGCGATTTCGGTATCGCTCTGCGCACGAAACAGCCGGTCACCGACCAGTTAAGCCGACGCATTCCCATCAGCCTGAAGCTTTGCGGGCTGATGTTCCTGTTTGAAACGCTCATCGCGGTGCCGCTGGGTCTGCTATGCGCATATAAAAAGGATACGTGGCTGGACAGGCTAATCACAAACAGTTCGCTCGTGATGACGGCCGTCCCCAGTTTTTGGTTGTGCGTGATACTCATCATATTGTTTTCCGTAAAGCTGAAATGGTTCCCTATATCGGGGTATGAGCAGGCTCGGCACTGGGTTCTGCCGGTGCTAAGCGGCGTAATGGGCGGCGTGGCGGGCACGATTCGACTAACAAAGACGGAAGCTCTCGACGCGATGCGGCAGCGATACGTAACGACGGCGTATGCAAAAGGCTTGCCCCACCGCGTTGTGGTTGTGCGTCACGTGCTGCGCAACGCGCTGATCCTGATCACCGTGCTGATGTGCATGTCGATCCCGTGGCTTATATCAGGAGCGGTGATCACTGAACGCATGTTCGGCATCCCCGGTATGGGCAGTCTGTTGATCAACAGCATCGTTATGCAGGATTACGCGGTCGTTCAGGCGTGCGTGCTGATCATTACCACGCTGACCGTCGCGTTCAATATACTGGGCGACATACTGATAGGCGTGTTGGATCCGCGTATCCGCGTCTCACAGATGGAGGGAGCGCAGGTATGATCGATTCAACGGGCGATTCAAGGACGATAACCGCCGTCAGTCCGTCGGCGGAATTCCTGACGAAGTGCTGGAAAAATATTAACTTCATGATCGGGGTTGTCATCCTGTTCAGCATAGTGGCGACGGCGGCGTTCGCGCCGCGCATCGCGCCGTTCGGCTTCGACGAGCCGCACAAGCAGGATCGCCTCGCCCCGCCTAGCGCGACATATCTGTTTGGAACGGACGACTTCGGGCGTGATCAGTTCAGCCGCGTCGTATACGGCGCGCGAATCACGCTGCAAGTCGCCGTCGTCGGCACTTTGATTCAGGTTCTTCTGGGCGTTACGATTGGATTGATCTGCGGGTATTACGGCGGCCCGCTCGACCGCGCGTTGATGTACCTGACGGATGTTACGTGGTGCATACCGGGCACGGTGCTCGCGCTGGCGGTCGTGACCGTACTGGGCAAGAGCCTGATGAATTCGATCATCGCCATATCGCTGGTCAACTGGGCCGGGTACGCGCGTGTCGTCCGCGCCAAGACGATGAGCCTTAAAAACATGCCTTTCATCGAGACGGCCGTCGCGTTTGGGGAGAAACGACCCATGATTATGCTGCGCTATATCCTGCCGAACATGGTGCCCGCGCTTATCGTACTCATCTCAATGAACCTGCCCGGCACGATCCTCTCCACCGCGACGCTGTCGTTCCTCGGTCTAGGTTCGCAGCCGCCCTCGCCGGACTGGGGACTGGCTATCTCGCAGGGCATGAAGTATGTCAACC
>JAITDK010000032.1 GCA_031282605.1 Oscillospiraceae bacterium | reverse complement strand
CCTCATTCATCGTTCATCGCCTTCTTAAGCGATTCAAACACGGCGGCGTCGATCGGCGTATCCAGCGCGCGTTCCAACTGACGCTGTTTCTGCGCGCGGGCAAGACACGCGGCGTCGCGGCATACATACGCGCCGCGGCCGGGCATCTTCCCGATGCGATCCAGCGACACCGCGCCCAACGGCGACTTCACCACGCGAACCAATTCTTTCTTGGGCTTCATCGCGCGGCATCCAACGCACATGCGCATGGGTATCTTGCGGGGTTTGGAGCCTTTTTGTTCGGGCAAGCGCGCGTCCCCCTACCTAATCCGCAGATGGTTCCGCAGATGGTTCCGCGGATCGTGCTGCGGTCACGGTTTTATGGCGCCGTATATCCCCGCCGCGGCGTATGCGGCGGCCAGTTCGTTGGCCTGATCCTCTTCGGAATCCTCGCTGACGTCAGCGGGCGGATCGCCGGACATCAGCGACTCGGCCTGGCTCTGGCTCTTGATATCGATGCGCCAGCCTGACAGGCGAGCCGCCAAGCGCGCGTTCTGGCCTTCCTTGCCGATGGCCAGCGAGAGCTGGCTGTCGGGGACGACCACGCGGCAGGCCTTTTCGGATTCCGATATGAATACGTTCAGCGCGCGAGCCGGGTTGAGCGCGTTGGCGATGAATTCCGCGGGATCGCTGGACCACTTGATGATGTCGATCTTCTCGGAGTTCAGTTCCGTGACGATGTTCTCAACGCGGATACCGCGCGGTCCGACGCACGATCCCACCGGATCGACGGCCGCGTCCGTGGCGTGGACGGCGATCTTGGTGCGGCTGCCTGGTTCGCGCGCGATGGACTTTATCTGCACGACGCCCGACTGTATCTCGGGCACCTCCATCTCAAACAGGCGCTTGACCAGCCATGGGTGGGTGCGTGATACGCGCACGACCGGGCCTTTCGGCGTCTTGCTGATGTCGAGCACATACACCTTCATGTGCATCCCCACCTTGTATACCTCGCCCGGTATCTGCTGCGTTGGCTCAAGCATGCCCTCCGTCTGGCCGATGGCCACCTGGATCATGCGGCCTTCCTGGCGTTCGATTATCGCGGTGAGAACCTCGTTCTCTTTCTCCGAGAGATTCTGGTACTCGTTGCCGCGCTCGGCCTCTCGGATACGCTGCACGATCACCTGCTTGGCGGTCTGCGCCGCGACGCGGCCGAAGTCGCGCGGCGTGACCTCTATCTCGACGATATCGCCAGGTTCGTAGCCCGCCTGTATCGCGCGCGCCTCTTCGACGCCGATCTCCTGACTGTCGTCCATCACGGCGTCCACCACGATCTTGCGCGCGTATACGGTAACGGAGCCGTTGTCCCGGTCTATCGAGACGCGCACGTTCTGCGCGCTTGCCGAATTCCGCTTGAAATTGCGCCGGTACGCGGACTTGAGCGCTTCCTCGATCGCGTCGAACAATACCTCCTTGGCGATGCCTTTTTCACGCGCCAGTGCGCGTATAGCCTCTATCACTTCACCATTCATATTCAATCCCTCCTATTCCCATCAGTGTCCCGAGTGTAATTTTCAATATTTAAGTCAGATTCCGTATCCAATGCGGATTCCATATCCGACAAATTTATCTCATTCAGCGAGTCCAGTGATATCCACGGACGCGCGATGGCTATGGATCGGCGCGGCAAAACGCGCTGACCGCCCGGCGCGTCGATCGCGACCGAATCGCTCGTGAAGGATATAAGCCGTCCGTGCCAGTGTTTTGCGCCCTGTTCAGCTTTATATAGGTTTATCTCAATATCGGCGCCGACGGCCTTCGTCCAATCCGCCTCGGACTGGATAGGGCGATCCGCGCCGGGGGATTCTACCTCAAGCGTGTCATAATCAATCGATTCAACCAACGGCAGCAGCGCGCGATGGAACGCCTCGCAATCCGAGAGGGTAACGCCGCCGCCCTCGCCCGTGTTAGCCGCGCGATCAATAGTAACGCGTAACACGGCGCCGTGTGGTTCATTAACGAACACGACGTCCACGAGCGTATCGCCCATATTCCGCGCCAGCTCTGCCAGACTCGGCTTCAGCTCGCGGATGATCGAATCACGCGCCGACTTGTTAACCGTGGCGCCGACCGAGCGCCTGCTTTCCTGACGGCGGGAAGCGGGCGGGCGCGACCCGACTGATCCGGATGAAGGATTGCGCTTTATGACGAAAGCCCTCCTAATGCTATAGCAATATCAACATGCGAATCGACCGCGGCGCTCGAACAGGCAAACACCTATTCACAACAAAATAGAGCGGGTTCCAACCGCTCCGTTCACACCATAAACCGACCCATACCCATACCACATTAATAGTATACCACGAAATTTGGAAATTACAAGCTCTTTTTTCAGAGGTCACGAGTCGCTTTTTTAGGAAAACTATGGTTCGGCGGGCATATATAGCCACGGAACGCGGAATGCCTACCATATATTGTTTCGCTTCCATTGAATATTCGTGTAAGTTTGACCATTTTCCGAAATAGAGCCAATTCAGAGAGGAAATCTTCATCGGATACGATGTATATAACGCGCGTCGAGTTTCGCTGAACGGCGTCTTGACCCCACCGCTGACCCGTAACGCTGCGTTCGCCTTGCAAACCCGCGAAAACACACGGTAGTTATGAACGAAATATTTCCTTGACATCGTTCAGTCAAGTTAATATACTTGTAACATCATACAAGTAGAAAGGAGGTTCGCAATGCCACCTGCCGATAGAGCGAGCCATAGGCCTAGCGCGGCTCGCGCCATAGCACGGGCTCTTACAATCGCAATCATTCTGACGATGACGTTCTCCACCGCGGTCGTGCTGGTCAAGACGGATCACATACACGACTGCAGCGGCGCGAGAGGCGGCTGCGCCACATGCGCCGCGGTGAATAGCGCGGTCGGCGTCATTAAATCCTTGAGCATGATGTATGCCGCATCGGCTGCGACAGCGTGCGGCCTCCTTTGGGGCGCATGGAACATGCGCCTTACGGCGTTGCGCCGAAAGCATTTCTCACCCGTCACATTAAGAGTGCGCCTGAATAACTGAGAAACACCTCCGCCCGGGAGTGCGCCGGATTGCCGCGCGCCCTTCGTATTTGTATTCACAAACAAACAATCGCGGGGTTTCATTGATGAAACGCACCTTATTCCACCGTATATTCGACACGCGCCGAACTGCGGTGCGCGGTATCTCCACAACCAAACCCACGCTTTATTCCGAAACGTGGTCGACGCAACCCGGCATTAAACGCGAGAACGCCGGGCTGCTAAGGGAGGCGCTTAACTGAATGCCGACGAACACTCTCGTCCGCTGCCGCGACGTTTCCTACTCATATGAATCTGCGGCCGCGCTGCGCGGCGTTTCATTCGACGTGAACGCGAGCGACGCGCTGTGCGTCGTCGGGGAGAACGGATCCGGTAAGTCCACGCTTATGACGCTGCTGCTGGGGTTGAAGGCTCCGCAGTCCGGCTCTATCGAATACGGCGGCGGCCTGCGCGCCAACCAGATCGGGTACCTGCCGCAGCAAACCGCTGCGCAGAAGGACTTCCCCGCGTCCGTTCGCGAGGTTGTGATCTCCGGACGATTAAGCGCAAGGGGGCTGCGCCCATTCTACACGCGGGAGGATCGAGCGTCCGCGGACCGACACATGGAACGGCTGGGCATAACCCATCTGGCGAACCGATGCTATCGCGAACTGTCGGGCGGACAGCAGCAAAGG
>JAITDK010000028.1 GCA_031282605.1 Oscillospiraceae bacterium | reverse complement strand
GCACGACAGTCCCGCGCTTGATCTCATTCTTTATGGTATGATCGTCGCGACACAGGCACTTTGCGATATCTTGGACACTCTTGCCGTTACGCAAATGCTGTTCGATAAGCTTGCGCTCCACCTCACTCAGATGCTTGAACGTGCGGCGTTTTGTGGTATCATGTTCTTGGCTCATGACGGCACCTCCTTGTAAGTTGTTTGGCTGTTACCAACATTTTACACAAAGCGCTCATCATGAGCCACCCTTTTTTTCTCCGTCCCCCTCCCTCCGCACCCGGGGCAATTGATATTGCAGTCGGCCCTCCAGAAAATTGACGAAGCCAATACAAAATTGGGGCTTGATTTACGGAGAATTGATGGTAGAATTTGAAGAGAGGATAACCCGAGCGTCGTAACGTCCGTGGTACGTAGGAGGTTCCGCGCGACTGTCGCGTTTCGCTTGCGCGAAACTGTACGCGCCGTTTGAGACGGTCTTGACCGCCACCCAACCCTGCGCGTACGAAAAGCGCTGTTACGGTTCCCATTTCCTGTTGAGGAGAATTCATTTACACAGTTGGAGGGACACTCCCTCAGGCTGTGTTGCCGATTCGGCCAGTGTCCCGTCGAAGCAAGTACTCGATTGGCTGCTTTAGGATCCCTTGGAGCTTCAGCGCGACATTAGTAGACGGATTCATCGTTCCGGCTTCGATCCTGCTGATGGTCGCGTTTTTTGCTTCAACGAGTTTCGCAAGCTGGTCTTGCATTAGTCCCTTGGCTTGACGGACAGCCCGTAATCTCTGGCGCATTGACTCCTCATCTCTCGACGTAGCTTAATGCCTCGTCAATGGAGCATCTGCTCGCCCTGGCAGATTACGTCGGTGCCGCAGTTGACTACCTCATGGTTCGTACGGATATCCAGGAGGTAAGTTATAGTCATCAACCACCAACTACCATAATGAACAAGGAGGCTTCCCCAATGAAAAAGATCCTCACCGCGGTCATTGTCTCGCTCGTGCTCCTGCTGGGCATCGTCGCGCCTGCGCTTGCTGCAGGGAAAATCACGGTTACAAAAGAGGCGTTCTACGTGGTTCCGTATCTCTACCAGTTTGCGGGCGCAATATACGGCGAATACACCAACACAGGCGACAAGCCAGTGGAAGTTAGCGGCAATGTATTCGAACTGTTTGATGCATCGGGCGAAGCAATCGCATCAGAACGTATTTATTCCTGCTATCCTAGCGTTTTGCAACCTGGTGAACGCGGCTTCTTTTTCGAAACAAGCGATGTGCAGGAATCAACAAGCGCAAGCGATATTGACGATTATTCCATTACCTTTGTCGGTCAATCCACGAAGGACGAGATTGTCAAGATTAATGCGGAAGCCGCCCTAATGGAAGTCCCTCACTATAGCGGTACGCCCGCCCTCCGATATTACGTGGATATCGAAAACACCACAGATGAATTGGCGAATGGTCCAGAGGTTGTTCTTGCATTCTTTGATTCAGAGGGGAACATACTGTATGTTGCTTATGAATCTGCATATGGGATTAGCCTATATCCTGGAAGCAAAATACAAATGAATGGCGATATTAGCACTTCTGTCCGGAATCAATTGTCCACCGACGGCGTTACGATTGATTCCGTCGAGGCAATCGCCTGGTATGAGCCGTAATACTATCTATACCAATTCCTCTTCGCCACCCTATGGCGCAACTCTGGAGCAAAGATGCGCGCCACGGACATAACTGGGTCTTTTATTATGTAAATAAGGTTGCACGTTACACTCTTACCCGAACGGATGATAATATTGGAGGGTGCCATGTATTGCTCTAAATGCGGCAAGGTCATCGACGATGAAGCTATGATTTGTCCTGGATGCGGCGCAGCAACTGCCAACTACCGCAAAGACAGGTACGAGGGGCGCCGAGACTACGCGCAGCGACCTGCGCCCATAACCGTTGTTAATAACAACAACGTATACGCGTCAGCCGCCATTGCGACTGGACGCATAAGGCACCGCCGCAGCGTCCTATTCGACATCCTCATGATATGCATAACGGGCGGGCTGTGGATAATCTGGATGATATTCAGACCGAAATACTACTAGGCGTAACGCGAGGATTGACCGCCTAAGGATGAAGATAAGCCGATTCTTCCGCATTTGATTGTTGGGAATTGGCTTATTTCATGTAATCATGAACCGTTTGAACACCTTCAACCTTAAAGCGCATTCGGTTCGCCAACCGAACAGCCTCTCGCCGCAGCGACGGGGAGAGATTCTCCGGCGATAGGCTGGGATCCGTCAGCAAAATAACTTCTTCGGCGACATTGAGGGAGATATCGCCATTCGAGCCTGACGCAACCGTTGCGCCTGATTTTGTCGAACGATTCACCTTGACAACCTAAAGTAGTTAAAGTAGAATGGTTGTAATGAAACGCCGTACGGATGTTGCGCCGTGCTGGCTGTGTATACGAAAGGGTGAGATACGATGAAGAATCGGGCGTACCGGAACATAATGAGACTGAACCGGATTGACTCGCAAGGAATGCTGGGCGTGTACGTGCTGCAGGCGCTGCTGGGCGTGGCGTACATATACGTGATATGGCGAAGCGACTATTCGCTGGATGGCGGGATATGGTTTCAGCTGTATTACTCGTTTTCGTGCGGAGCGCTGTTGGTGGTGGGCGCGATGCTTATAAACTGCGCGCTGTCATCGCGCAGAATACTGAGGGCGCGGCTGCTGTTGATGATAAACGTAGGGTTTCAAGCCACGGATATCACCGCGGATATCGCGTACGTGTGCATGTACGGCGGATTTTGGGAGGACGGGTACGTATTCCTGGTTATTGAAGCGCTGCTGGCCGTGATATTCCTAAGGCGGCTGTTCTTCCTGAACCAGCTGGAGCGGCTGATTTCGGACGACGTGACCGACAGCGAGACGTTCATATTAAAGGATAATGAGGATCGGTCGGACGAATCCGACGCGGGCGGGATTCACGCGAAATATATTCCGGCGGATGGACTGCGGGCGGGGGGCACCGCGGTATGAGCCAGGAAGTGATAATCGCTATGGCCGCCGTGGCAGCCGGAGTAGGTTTGACCGCCATGCTAAAGCTGGTAACGGATAAAATCGGCTGCGGAAAGGCGGAAGAGGAGCGCGCGGTGGACGCGCGCATCACCGTGTGTCAGCAGGTTTACGAGAAGTACGAGGCGCGGCTGTCGGCGCTGGAGAGGAAAGTGGATGTATATGAGATGGAACTCCAAAGCATCGAACGGTATATTCTTGCGCCGGCAAGTATGATAATGCATAACGCGCCGTTGCTGGAGTTGTCCGAGTAGCCCGCGAAGCGCCGAGGCGGCGCGACGGCCATGAAAAAAATAAGCGGGAAACGCGGCTATTGACAGATACCGACAGAATGTATATACTCAAACCATGTTTCATGGTCGGAAACACAAAATAAGATGAAACGGATGCGGAGGTATATTTATGAAAAAGGGTCTAAAGGCGTTCAGCCTGATCATGGCGGCGCTGCTGACGCTGACGATGGGGGCAGCCCTTGCCGAGGATACGCTGACGATGGGCACCAACGCGGAATTCCCGCCGTTTGAGTTCGTGGACGGCGATGCGGTCGTCGGCGTAGACGCCGAGATTGCCGCCGAGATTGCCAAGGATTTGGGTCTGAAACTGGTCATCGAGAACATGGCGTTCGATTCCGTCATACCCGCGTTGGTCAGCGGCCAGATCGACATCGGCGTTGCAGCCATGACGGTCAAGCCCGAGCGGCTCAACTCGGTGGACTTCTCCAACACATACTACAACGCGCGCCAGGCGTGCATAGTACGCAAGGATGGAAAGGTCACGGACGAGGAGACGCTCAAGGGCACGGCGATCGGCGTGCAGAACGGCACCACCGGCGACTACGCGGCCGAGGGTTATTCCGAGACGGTCGAGCGTTACGGTAAGGCTCTTGACGCCGTGCTTGAATTGGCCGGCGGTAAGCTGGACGCGGTCATAGTGGACGCGCCCGTAGCGCAGAACATAATCGACGCGCTGAACAACGACAACCTGATCCTGCTGGATAACATAGAGTTCGAGGATGAGTTCTACGCGGTTGCGGTCGCGAAGGGCAAGCCGGAGCTGGTCGAGTCCATCAACAAGACGATCGACCGCATCACCGAGGACGGGACGCTGGACGCAATCCTGCTCAAGTATTTCCCGGTCGCGGACGACGCGGAATAATATGCTTCTGCGGCAACCCTGATAGGCTGTTGGGGTGGGGTTATCGTTCTTCCATAAACGATAACCCTTTTATCTTGTGCCATACAGGAGGGAGCGCCCGTGGCGTTGTTCGATTCGTGGTGGAATGCCTTGCAAGAGCGTTCGGTCGCGGGAACGCTCAGTTTCTGGGAATCGATATACAAGGAGATATACCTGAACTTTCTGTCGGACGCGCGGTATATGAACTACCTGCGCGGGCTGCGCGTCACGTTGATCGTGAGCGCGCTGGCGGCGCTGTTCGGGCTGGCGCTGGGGATAGCGCTCGCGCTGGGCAGATTATCCGGCGCGCGGATAGGACGGTTCAAGTATCTTAGTTGGATAGCGGGTAAGTATATCAATATTATACGAGGTACACCGATGCTGCTGCAGCTGCTGATAATCAATTTCGGCATATTCGGTAGCGTCAAGATGGACAAGATATTCATCGGAGTGATCGCGTGCGGATTGAACAGCGCGGCGTATGTCGCGGAGATTATACGCGGCGGTATACAATCGGTCGACAAGGGTCAGGTGGAGGCCGGACGCACTCTAGGGCTGACGAGCGGCATGACGATGCAGCTGATCGTATTTCCGCAGGCGCTCAAGGCGGCGCTGCCGTCGCTGTGCAACGAATTCATAACGCTGATCAAGGAGACATCCATACTGGCGTATATCGCGCTGACAGAGCTGACCAAGGCCGCAGACTATATTCGCAGCAGGACATACTCGCCGTTCATGCCGTACATTATATCGGGGTTGATGTATCTGGCGGTTGTGACGGTGCTGACCAAGGGCATCGCCGTGCTAGAGAGGAGGCTGCGCCAGAGTGATACAGGTGCGAGCGCTCACTAAGTCGTTTGGCGGTCTGGCCGTGCTGAGGGGCGTA
>JAITDK010000312.1 GCA_031282605.1 Oscillospiraceae bacterium | reverse complement strand
GTTCCAAGCCCTGGGGGAGGTCGGGAGGGGGTCGTGAGACCCCTTCCCGATCGCGCGGATGCGTCGCGTCCCTGACCCTGCTCAAGGCTATCCGCCCTTTCGAATCCTGACCAGGCTTCGCCTGGACCATCGTGATACACAATCTACCGGCTCCGGATTGCCGGTTGTACCTGGAGAGTCTGTTCCGTAGCGTAACCCGTTCCCCCGTTCTCCCGTTCCAAGCCCTGGGGGAGGTCGGGAGGGGGTCGTGAGACCCCTTCCCGATCGCGCGGATGCGTCGCGTCCCTGACCCTGCGAAGAGCTATCCGCCCTTTCGAATCCTGACCAGGCTTCGCCTGAACCATCGTGATGCACATTCTACCGGTTACGGCCATCTGGTTGTGTTCCGTTAGTCTATCTCGTAATGCCAACTGCCCAGATCCCACGAAAAAATCCCATTTGACAGCACAACATAATCCGTGCTATCATATTCTAGTATAAGCGCCTATGAGGGAGAGGAGTACGCGAACCGTCGCCGCTAGAGAGGGCAGGCCATCGGCTGAAAGCCAGCCCAGGATTGAGGTTTGCGGAATGTCGCTCCGGAGGACGCGGCGGAATAGAGTAAGCCGCGCGGTCGCGCCCGTTATCGCGCATAAAGATACGGTTGAGCCAACTCAACCGTAATGAAGGTGGTACCGCGGAGCCGCTCCGCCCTTTGGGCGAGGCGGTCGTTTGTTTTTGGAAAATCGAGGAGGTAACACTATGACGGAACCGGCCATTCCCGCCGCAGATAAGATCGCAACCGAGACTCTGGAAGAAATGCCTAAGGCGTATCAGCCCGCCGCGATCGAATCTCGAATCTACCCATTATGGGAGAACGGCGGCTTCTTCAAGCCGAAGATCGACCCAGCCAAGAAGCCGTTCACGATCGTAATGCCGCCGCCCAACATCACAGGACAGCTTCATATGGGTCATGCAATGTATGTAATCCAGGACGCGTTGACCCGCTTTCACCGCTTGGCTGGCGACCCGACGCTGTGGCTGCCCGGTACGGATCACGCTTCGATCGCGACTGAGGCGAAGGTCGTCGGCGCGCTGCTTGAAGATGGCCTCACCAAGGACGCTATCGGGCGTGAAGCGTTCCTCAAGCGCGCTTGGGAGTGGCGCGACGAGTACGGCGGACATATTGTCAGGCAGCTAAGGCGGTTGGGCGCGTCGTGCGATTGGTCGCGCGAGCGATTCACGATGGATGAAGGCTTGAACGAAGCGGTAATCGAGGTGTTCTGCCGCCTATATGAGAAGGGGCTTATCTACCGCGGCGACCGCATAATCCAGTGGTGCCCGAAGTGCAAGACGTCGCTGTCCGATATTGAGGTGGAGTATGAGGAGCAGGCGTCGCATCTGTGGTTCGTGCGTTATCCCGGCGTAGAAGGCCAGGACGTGATCGTCGCTACAACGCGACCCGAGACGATGCTGGGCGACACGGGCGTCGCGGTGAATCCTGCCGATCCACGTTACGCAGACCTGATAGGTAAACATGTGCGTCTGCCTATACTGAACCGTGAAATCCCGGTCGTGGCTGACGAATATGTCGAGGCGTCATTCGGCACAGGCGCGGTGAAGATGACCCCAGCGCACGACCCGAACGACTTCGAGGTAGCCAAGCGTCACAACCTGGAGATCCTGCGCGTGATGAACTACGACGGCACGATGAATGAACACGCGGGTCCTTACGCCGGATTGACCGCCGCCGAGACGCGTAAGCAGGTCGTGGCCGAACTGGAACGCCTGGGTCTGTTGGTCAAGGTGGAGCCGTACACTCACAACGTAGGGGTGTGCTATCGCTGCGGCGGTACGGCGGAACCGATTACGTCGCTGCAATGGTTTGTGACCATGAAGCCGCTAGCCGCTCCCGCCCTTGAGGCCGTGCGGATGGGGGAAACGAGGTTCGTGCCGGAGCGTTTTTCGCAGGTTTATTACAACTGGATGGAGAATATCCGCGACTGGTGTATATCTCGTCAGTTGTGGTGGGGACACAGAATCCCCGCGTATTACTGCGACTCGTGCGGCACAATGAGCGTCGCCCGCGCCAAACCTGGGAAGTGTCCGTCGTGCGGCTCGACCGAACTTCGGCAGGATGATGATGTGCTGGATACATGGTTCTCGTCGGCGCTATGGCCGTTTTCGACGCTGGGCTGGCCTCATGACACGGATGATCTGCGATACTTCTATCCGACAAGCGTGCTGGTCACGGGTTATGATATCATATTTTTCTGGGTGGCTCGGATGATTTTCTCAAGCATCGAGCAGATGGGCGAGCCGCCTTTTCATACCGTGCTGATCCACGGTCTGGTACGCGACGCGCGCGGCCAGAAGATGTCGAAGTCGGCGGGCAATGGCATTGATCCGTTGGAGGTGATAGATCAGTACGGCGCGGACGCGCTGCGCTGGGCGTTGATGTCGGGCGTGTCGCCGGGCAACGATCTGAGGTACTCTACGGAAAAGACCGAGGCGGCGCGCAACTTTGCAAACAAGCTATGGAACGCGGCGCGTTTCGTCAAGATGAATCTGGGCGATCAGCCTGGTTCCGTCTATGATTTCGAGCTTGATCTAGCCGACAAGTGGATTCTCACGCGTTATCAGGAGACTTTGCGCGAAACGGAGCGGCATTTCCGCGACTATGATCTGGCGTTAGCGGCGCAGTCGCTGTATGATTTTACGTGGAACGCGTACTGCGACTGGACGATAGAGTTGTCGAAACCTGCGCTTTTCGGCGGGGAAGGCGCGGCGCGCAGCAAGGCGCGGGCGGTGTTGGCGTTCGTACTTGACGGACTGCTGAAAATGCTGCATCCGATCATGCCGTTCATAACCGAGGAAATATATGGGTTACTGCCGCTGCCGGGGAAGCGCGGCCTGTTGATTGAGGCGGATTGGCCGACGCCCGACCCCGCGCTGGATTTCCCTGAGGAAGCGGCGCGGATGGAAGGCGTTATCGAGATAGTGCGCACAGTACGTGCGTTAAGGCTGGAACGCGGGGTGGCGCCGGGACGCAAGGCGCGCATAGATCTGCTGCCGACGGGCGGGTGGAGCGAAACGCTGGAAGCGGCTGCGCCGGTATTTGAACGCTTG
>JAITDK010000305.1 GCA_031282605.1 Oscillospiraceae bacterium | reverse complement strand
GCATGGTCGATTTGGCATACAAAGAAGCGCGCGAAAGCTATGGAAGGCACGACGCTTTTTTGCTGGGCGTTGCGATATGATTTGCGTCGGAACCCGCAGGCGGACTGGCTTTCCCTTCTCATGGCCATTGCTGGTGTCGATCCTGCTCCTCTTTAATTCTCAAATTTGGAACTGCTGTTCGCCGTGCCGCACGCCTTGTCACCCGCCCCCAACCATGGTAGAATAATACCATCAAGGGGGCGATGCTTTGATCCCGCTCGTAGAGCGCGTTTTCCACGCTAGTCATCTGGTCAAGGACGACGCCAAACTGGGTGAGTTTCCAACCACAAAAGAAGCGTACGGCGGCCTTATGCGCATTGCGTTGCCGTCCGTTATGGAGATGGTGCTGATATCGCTGATAGGCAGTGCGGACAGCATCATGGTCGGATCGTTGGGACCGGAGGCGCTCGCCGCCGTGGGGTTAACCGATCAGCCGCGTATGCTGCTGATGAGCGTATTCTTCGCGCTGAATATCGGCGTGACGGCTATCGTCGCTCGGCGCAAAGGACAGGGCGACCGCGCCGACGCGAACCGCACGCTGCGCAACGCGCTGGTTATATTAACCGGCGTCGGTATTGTTATGGGGATCGTCGGCTGCTTGTTCGCGCGGCAGTTCATGACGCTGGCGGGCGCTATGCCCGATACGATCGATCTGGCGACGTCTTACTTCAGCATAGTCGCGGCGGCGGTGCCCGTCAACGCGCTGACCATGTGCATCAGCGCGGCTCAGCGCGGCACGGGCAACACGCGCATCACGCTGATGGTCAATCTAACGGCCAATATCGTTAATATCATACTCAACTATGTGCTTATATACGGCAAGTTCGGCTTCCCCTGCCTAGGCGTGGTGGGAGCGGCGATCGCCACTGATATCGGCTTTGTGGTTGGGGCGGTTCTCGCGCTGTATTCAATCGCGCCGCATCGCAAGCGCGACAGTTTCCTGGTGGTGCATCCGCGCGACGATTGGCGGCTGAACCGCGAGACCGTGCGCGCGCTGGCGAAGATAGGCGGCAACTCGATGCTAGAGCAGGTCGCGCTGCGCGTTGGGTTCATGATGTATGCGGTGATCGTCGCGCGCCTGGGCACGCTGGAGTTCGCCGCGCATCAAGCGTGTCTTAAATTCCTAAACCTGACCTTCACGTTCGGTGACGGCATAGGCGTGGCCGGCACCGCGCTGGTCGGTCAAATGCTCGGGCAGAAGCGTCCAGACTTGGCGCAAATGTACGGTAAGATCAGCCAGCGGCTGGCGATGTGCGTGTCGCTGACGCTGCTCGGTTTCCTTATAGGATTCCGCAGACCGCTGGTCAGCTTGTTCAGCGACGACCCCGTCGTGCTGGCGATGGCCGCCAACGTGATGATCGTCTGCGCGCTGATACAGCCGTTCCAGACCACGTCGGTGGTCATATCGGGCTGTCTGCGCGGCGCGGGTGATACCAAGTATGTCGCGCTGGTGATGTACATGTGCGTGATGGGCATCAGACCGCTGCTCAGCTTCACCGCCGTGTACCTGCTGCACGCCGGGCTGATAGGCGCGTGGCTTAGCACTTTGGTCGATATGGCCGTGCGCATGACGCTGGTCTACCGCAGGTTCGCCAGCGGCAAGTGGTTCACCATAAAGGTATAGAGTGTGAAGAGAGTGCAGAGAATGCAGAGAATGATTGAAGGGGGGAGGTTCCGCCGTGCTGCTGGTATCATGGAATGTCAACGGCCTGCGCTCGTGTCTAAGATCAGGTTTCGCAGAGGGGTTTGAGTCGATCAAGCCCGATATACTCTGTCTGCAGGAGATCCGCCTAAGCGATGTCGACGCCATCGAGGAAGCGCTGAGCTGCGTCGCGCTGCCGCCGCATCGCGAGTGGCATCCATCTACCGCGCGCAAGGGTTATTCCGGCACGGCGGTATTCTCAAGCGCCGAACCGCTCAGCGTGTCGCGCGGTTTCGCCGGCGAAACGCCAGGCGTACTGTTAGACGATGAAGGCCGCGTACTGACGCTCGAGTTCCCGTCGTTCTATCTGGTGAATGTGTATTCGCCCAACGCACAGGACGGATTGAAGCGCATCGACTTCCGCATGGCGTGGGAGGATGGACTGCGCGCGTATGCCGCGCGGCTGGATCAGGTGAAACCCGTCGTGATATGCGGCGACCTCAATGTGGCGCACAACGAGATCGACCTGGCGCGTCCCTCGGCGAATAGAGGCAACAAGGGCTTCTCCGACGAGGAACGCGGCAAGCTGACCGAGCTGCTGGCGGCGGGCTTTGTAGACACATATCGCAAGGCGCATCCGGATCAAAAGGGCGCGTATACCTGGTGGAGTCACATGGCTGGCGCGCGCTCCCGGAATGTCGGGTGGCGTTTGGATTACTTCCTGGCATCCGAACGGTTGTGGGACAGCATAACGGACACGCTCATATACGCGGACGTGGGCGGCAGCGACCATTGTCCGGTGGGGATCAGGCTGAATATCGACTGACGGTATATGGTTTCACAGTCATACTGAATTACGGCAGGGGCGCGAATGATTAATCAAACAGCGGAACAGCGCGGGATGTTCGGGTTTGACGCGGGCTCTACGCTGTACGACGTCACCCCGGTGGAGAATCTGTTCATACAGGAATACATGCTCCGCGCGGACGGCGATTTCGTCAAGGCGTATCTGTACGCGCTGATGCAGTGTTACCATCCGATGACCGGCGCGTCGCCGGAGTCCGTCGCGCGCGATCTGGGGCTGGACGAGGATCGGCTTCGCGCCGCGCTGGGTTACTGGGAGCTGCTGGGTCTGATGCGCCGCGTGTCGGATAATCCGCCGCGCTATGTGTGTTGCAATCTAAGTCAAACGCTGCGAATGCGCGTGAATAACGACGATGGGTTGTACAAATACGCCGGCTTCAACCAACGGTTGTCGGCGTTATTCGGTACAGATCGGCTGTTGAGACCTGAGGATTACCGCGTCGTCGTGG
>JAITDK010000275.1 GCA_031282605.1 Oscillospiraceae bacterium | reverse complement strand
CGGTAGATTGTGTATCACGATGGTCCAGGCGAAGCCTGGTCAGGATTCGAAAGGGCGGATAGCCCTTCGCAGGGTCTGGGACAGAGTCCCAGGCTCCCCGCAGGGACGTTCCCCGTTCCCGTTCTCGTTCCACCGTTCCATCGTTCCACCCTGCGCCCCGCCAGTAAAACTGCTATAAAGAAGTTGACAACTAACATCATAGTGGCGGGGCGCCAGTAATTTAAAGCGCATTCGATCCGCAGATCGAACAGCGTCCCGCCGCAGCGGTTCGTCAGCATAGGTTATGCAAGAGAGAATCCCTCCGGGACTCTGCGCAAACGCGCCCGCTTCGCGCTTTGTGCCTTTTGCGCCGCAACTGCGTCGCTGTTCCGGTCAGCGGATCTCCATGCTCGTTGTGGGGATGAAAAATCCACCCCAATTCCCGCCGCGATCTTTTTTGAACAGACCCCATCGATGTGAACAACAGGGTTTATTGACTATGCGTCCTACGCCACTCATCCGGCGTACTGCGCATTGCGCGCTTGAACGCCGTGTAGAAATAGCTCCCTTCCTGGAAACCAACCAGCGCGCCGATGCGGTTAGCGGGCAAATCGGTTGTCGATAACAGCCGAGCCGCCTCCGCCAGCCTTATATCCTGGATGCACCGGGACAGCGTCACGCCCTCTACATCCTTGAATAACTTGCGCACATAGTTTGGCGACAGGCCGACCTTTTCCGCGATCCCTTCCACCGACAGCGCGCAATCCCCGTATGACGCGCGCACGATCTCCTTGATCCGCCGCGCCAGCTCGCTTAGCCGTTCGTCGCGGCGGCTGTGCTGCGCGTCCAGCAACCTTCCGACCAGCAGGTCAAACCAATCGCGAGCCTCATCCAGCGTGGGCAGTGACAGCAGCGCGTTCATGCGTGAGAGCGCTCCGGCTTGCACCGAGCCGCTCTCGCCTTCAGGGAAAAGCGAAAGCAGCGCCAATAATAGTTGACGCAACGCCAGTTTCGCTTGCTGCACCGACATCTCGCGGACAGCCTCAAAAAAGCTCCCCAACAGATCCGACGCGTCCGCGCCGCTTCTAATCTGCTGCAATAGCGCCTTCTCAAGCGCGCGCGGGTAATAGTATTCGGCGTTCTCGCGCTGCGCGATGTCTTCATAATGAATTACCGCGCTCGGGTCAGACAGGAAAGAGCTCCTTCGGGGTTCTGCCGGTACGGTCCCGCTTCGTGCTGACCGCGGCCATAAGAATATATACTCCAGCGCGGTGTACGCGGATTGATAAGCGTCACGCAGTTCACGCAGCGGAAACATGGGACTGATCCCCGCCGTTACGCCATAGCCGAGTTGAATAAATTTTCCAGGCTCATCCTCCCTCAGCAGGCAGCATATCATCCCGCCGACGGATTCTTCCAGCAGTATACCGCCTGGATGATTCAGCAGAATGGATGACACGGTGCGCCTCGCCGCGTCATTGGCGTCTTCGCCGGACGACGGACGCATCAGCCCTACGGCGACGCGCATGTCCGGTTCCAACCCGAAGCGTTTACACTGCGCGTCGAACGCCGGGCCAGGCCCGTCCAGCATCAGATTCAACAGGAAGAAATCCCTCAGCCTCGGCAGATCCACCCGGCTGAACGTCTCGACTCTCTCCGACAGCGACTGAATGGACTGTTCCAGGTAAGTGAATTCGTTGACGTACGCGTCATGCTGCGGCGCGTCCCCTCCGGTCATGCGCAGCATCCGCCCGACTGGTACGAGCAGCAAACCCATCGCCGCCATCAGTCCGAACGCCAGCAGCGTCGTAACCAGTATACTGGCCAACAGTACCACGCCCAATATATCACGCAGCCCCGCCGACAACGCGCCCGTGTCATACACCTGCGCGATGAGCCAGTCAAGCCCCGTGAACTGGCTGAACCTCTCGTATATCACGATGGCCTCACGCCCGCCGATTGACGCCGTGAAGTTGCCGCGAGGTTCCTCGCCGCCGCGCATACGCTCGAAAAACGCCTCGCCGGACATGTCGGAGAACACATGCCTGGTTTCGGTATCAGAGATAACGACGCCGTCCGCGCTCAATATCATCGACCGCACCGTCGGGTCGGAGCTGCCGGCTGTCAATATCGCCTGCAGATTCTGAAGATTCAGGTTGAACGCCAGCGCGGATTGCTGGGGTTCGCCGAACACGAACGTGACTGCGTTCAGGTCATGCTTCGTCGTGCCATATGTATACACCAGACGCCTGGGGTACGCGGCGTGAACGGTGGCCGCGTCAGGCCTCGAGGCGTGTGCGCGCAGCAGATCCATCAGACCCGCGTCGTAGAACCGATCCGAACGCTGCATTACGCCGATCGACGAGAATACGCTGTCCGTTAGCAGGTTGTACACGCACGCGGAGTCGAACAGTTCGTTCGAATACACGATGTCGCCGAGCGTCTTGAATACCTGAGCATACTCGATCGGGGTCATGTGGTTCGACTCCATGCCCATTATGATAGTGGAGTTAGTGCGGTACTCGCGCTCCATCTGGCGGTAGAGCGCGCGCAGTGTTATGTCGATCGATTCCGCAGCCTGATGCAGACTCTGCCGCGCAACCTGCACCGTCTGCCGCGCCGTATACGCCGAAAACACGCTGAACAGCGCGGCGGTCAGAAGGCTCGGCAGCGCGACGCCTAGCGCGAGCGAATAGATCAGCGCGCGAATCATAGCGCTCCGGCGTCCGAAACGCCTCGCGAAGAATCGCAGACTGTTCAACACGCCTGGAGCGTCGCGTCCGCCTCGCATCATCGGTTCCTTTCGTTAACTCGCCTTAAGGATACGTTCGACGACCAACTGCCGGAATTCCTTAGTCAGCATACAGAAATACGCGGTGAATCCCGTCACGCGCACGACCAGGTCGGGATAGAGCGCCGGATTCTTGTCGGCCTCAAGGATCCTTCCGGCGTCGATGATGTTGATGTTGAGCAGCGTCGCGCCCTGCTTCATTATGGCGCGGATATAGTCCACTATCTTCAATACGGCTTCGTCGCCGCGCGCCATGCCAGGGTCAAGCTCCAGCTGGATCGGCGCGGTGTTGCCATAGCCGGGTTGAATCGCGCATATAGCGTTGCTCATAGCGGTCAGCGCGCCGTCATGGCGGAATCCAGGGTGGGGGTTCGCGCCGTGGCTGATGGGCGCGCTAGCCTTGCGTCCGTTCGGGGTCGCGCCGACTGCCTTCCCCATCGGTATCGTGTTGGACCAGCTAAACCAACCGGGCACGAACTTCAGTTCGCCGTCGGACTGAGCGGTCACGCACTCGGTGAAGTGCAGCGATATCCGCTCCGCCCAATGATCAGCCGCCGTGCCTCCGCCGCCATACCGGTTGGATTCGGCCAGCATCCGCCGTATGTATTCACCGTCCGCTCCACCGAAATCAGAATCCAGCGCCGCGTAAACCTGCGTCCACGAGAGCCGGCCTTCCCGCTCGATACGCTGCTCCAAGGCCGCGAACGAATCCGCCACTGTCGCGATACCCGTGCCGTCGATGCACATGTTGTAATACTCCGCGCCGCCTCCCGACATATCCAGACCCTTCTCAATCGGGCCGTGGCTTAGCAGGTTCAGCGCTAGTTCAGGCGAGTTCCTCCATTGATTCTTAATGTGGAACCGGATGCCCTCGGTCGTCGTCTCGACGCAGCGCTGGGTGTGCCGCGTGAATATGCCCCACAGCCGTTCGACGCTGGGCGGCTGGCCGTCATGGCGCATCTCGTTCAGCGCCACCTCGAATATGCGGGTGTTGTTCGTCTTGACGCAGTCGTTGAGCGTGTACTCCAGACCGGGCAGACTCATCCAGTGGCAGCCGACCGCGACGCGTTTCACCGCCAGTTCCTTCGTGTACCCCAGGCGCATGAACCCTTCCGTAAGGGCGTCGTCGCCCGAGAAGCGCGGCCAGCCGTTCTTGTTCTTGAACAGGTATTCGACGCTCTTTTTGAGGAACGCGCGATCCATGCCCTCGTGCACGCGCACCGTTATGTTGCACGACGAGTCCAGCCAGTCGGCGGCTTCCAGCACCATGTATGAGAAGTATGTGATCATGTCCCGCCCGTCAGCCGTCAACCCGCCGACTTGATAGTAATGCGGATCGCTCAGCAACAGGCAGGAGATATAGAATACCGCCTCGTCGCGCGTGACGCGTCCCGCCGCGAGATCGGCCTCGTAGTATGGCCGCAGCAACTCGTCGAGCTGACCGCCCGCCCCGTCGCCGTTATAGGTGCGGCTGGCCATCTTGAACCAGCATATCCAATTGCACGCCTCGCGCAGCGTCCGCGGCGCGCCGTCAAGCAGGTGTTCGGTGCACTCGCGCATCTGTTTGAGGTTGGCGATCAATACGGGATGAGTCTCGCGGACTAACGCGGCGTCGATCGCCTCAAGCGCATGCTTCATCCATTGCTGGATGCCTCTGATCGTCTTGACATGCGCGTCGTAGAAATCGTCATGCCCGGGATTGCGCCGCCGGTACGCGTCAATCTTCTCCAGCAAGCCGCCCCATCCCAGCGTCAGCCCGATCGTATAATCTATCCCGAAATGCTGCTGCGCCCCTATGCCGTGCACGATATCGTACTGTTCCTGCGTCGGCTTGAGGTGATCGTACGGCGCTTCGGGCAGGAATCCGCGCGGCGGACGGAAGCTGCCCAGGTACGCCATCTCCCTGCAAGGAAAGGCGTCGCATGGGTCGATGAACGCCGGATAGAGATCCATTAGTCTGTAAAAGTTCTCGCTGTAGCCGTCGTAACCATACCACGATCCATTGGGATGGTTGCTGTATATAGCGTTCCGGAACGCCTCGTCGAACCCCGGCGGCGGCGCGATGGTGCCGTGATCGTCGCTATTGACGGGACCCAGCTCGCGCAGTTTGTCCTGCGTGTCCTCCAACTTGCGTTCGCGAAGTATCGCCATGCGCGCGCGGTAATCCATCGGCGCGTCCGTCGGCAATTGGTTTACTCTATCTCTCATAACAATCCTCCTCACCCGACCCGTACGGGTATGCCGCATGACCGCGCCGCGTCCGCGAGACGTTCTATATCCTCGGCGGGCAGCGGACGCGTTTGCGCGAACGGGTTATCCAAACCCAGGGCGCGGTACTTGGAGTCTCCCAGCGGGTTGAAGTTGAGCAGTTCATAATACATCAGATTCGGGACATGGCAGGCGATATAGCGGCTGATCGCGGTGATTTCTTCATCGTTATCATTGACGCCGGGTATTACCGGGGTACGCAGTATAACGGGTACGTTCAGCGTCCGCAATGATTTGACGTTTTGCAAGATACGTTCGTTGCTAACGCCAGTCCATTTGCGGTGCGACGCGGCGTCAAATATCTTTATGTCCGCCATTACCAGGTCGATCAGGCCGGCCAGCGCCTCAAGGCGGTCGAACGAATACGCAAGGTTCGTCTCGACCGCGCCCTGAACGCCGCGCTCGCGGCACAGCGTGAGCAGCTCTTTCACGAAGTCTGGCTGAGTCATAGCCTCGCCGCCCGATATCGTAACGCCGCCGCCGGAGGTTTCATAATACGCGCAGTCCTGTATGATCTCCTCCATGACGGCCGAGGCTGTCATCTCATGGCCTGCAACGCGCAGCGCGCCGGAGAAGCATCCGTCCGCGTCGCCAAGCTGCAGTAACTCGCGCGGCGGCGGTAACCCAGGCCGCGACTTCGCCTCGTCGAACCGGACGCACGCGCCGCAGCCGATACACCTCTCGGGGTAGATCATCATCTGACGCGAGGTTTCGCACGTCTCCGGGTTGTGGCACCAGGCGCAGCGCATATCGCAGCCCTTCAGAAATACGGTCGTGCGGATGCCCGGCCCATCGTTTAGGGAGAAGCGTTGAATTTCTGTTACGATGCCCATTTAGCGGCCTCCTATGGACGAGTTGAAAGGGGGATCGGCGATCCCCCTTTGGCTGGCGTGGTGTACGGCGTGGGATGTAAATAGGCCTATGCCTAGGTTATTGCCCCGTATACGGGTTCTCAAGCAGGAATTCGTTGAACTGGCGTTCCATCTCCTCGACGACTACCCAGTATCCCGCGGCTTCATATTGCGCCTGTATCTTCGTCATCTCGCCCTCGTAATCCTCCACAACGCCGTTCTCCACAGCGCGCTTGAGGGATTTAAGGTCGTTGATCTTGGCGACTTCCGTCTTGATCGTGTCGGTCACGAACGTGAAGCCCGCGTCGGCACGCTTGTAATAGAAGTTCGGATCGCGCATCTTCTGATATATCTCGGAGATGAACGCCGGGGTATCCGCGTGGTCGCGCACCAGCAGCGGGTTCCACGTCAGCACGTAGCCGTAGAAGTTGTAATTCTGGCTGAGGTCTATCCCTTCGGGATATGAGTACTGATGCTCGCCAACCGCGATCCAGTGTTTGCCCTCGATGCCCAGTTCCAACAGATCATGGTTCGCGGGATCCTCAAATATCCAGTTGAGGAAGCCGACTGTGCGGTCAATGTTCTTGGAAGTGGTCGGGATCGCGCCGAAGTTCCACGCGCGGAAGTCTGAGCCGGAGGCCTTATCCACGCCGTGACGAATGCCCAGTTCGGTCATGAACAAGCCCAGTTCGGCGTCTGGCATGGCGGTCTTGAAACGCGCGACCGTATCCATGTACGTATCAGCGGCGCGCGGGAACGACGCGGCGCGTCCCGCCATGAACTGACCCTCATAATCCTTCTGGGATAGCAGATCGCTTTCAAGATAGCCCTTCTCGTACCACTCGCGCGCCAGTTTGTAGCTGAGCAGCGGATCCTCCGCCTTGCGATAGTCCGGCAGGCGCGACCAGTATTCAGGATCCAGTTCGGGGAACACCTGCCTGGAGGCGTAGGCCTTACCATCTTCGCCGATGACGATGGATACGTCGCTGACCAGGAAGTTGTTATGTTGGCTGGTATAAGCCTCGCTGCGGTATAGATCGGCGATCGTGCCGTTTATGCTGTCCGTCGATCCTAGGAAGCTGAACGGCGCAACGCCCGGCTCATTCTCGAGGATCGCGTCGAAGAACGCGGTCAGACTGTCGTAGTCGCTGATCTCTACGCCGTACTTGTCCGCCAGATCCTTGCGGTAATAGATCGCGCCGCCGCCCGAATACGCGTTTGTGAAGGGCAGCGCGTACAGATGCGTTTCGCCTGCCGCGTCGGTTACGGCGTTGTTATCGCGCAGGTCTCCGGTGAAGTATTGAGCCAGGCCGGGGTATTCGCCCGATTCAATGTAGGTGTCCAGGTTGACGAGCAGTCCCTTGGAGACCATCTGCGCCAGCGAGGGCGTCGTCCACTGCGCGACGAACACGAAATCCAGCGGCTCGCCGGAGGACATCTTCAGCGAAGCCTTTTGACCGATATCGTCAAACGTGGTGAATGTGTAGTTGATGCGAACGTTCAGGGTTGGGTCAGTTTGCTCGTATACCTTGGCGAGCACAGCGTCCATATCGTTCACCTGCGAGACAGGCGACGGCGCCAGGAATTCCAGCGTTACCTGCTTGGGTTGTTCGGCCGACGCGGCGCCGCCGAACCCTGCCAGCAGCATTGAAGCGGTCAACAGCGCACATAACAAGCGTATGGTTCGGGTCATGGTGATACCTCCTCGTGATTCATAATTATTCATAGACCGTACCGTCAGCCTTTGACGGATCCGATTAGAATACCTCCGATAAAGTACCGCTGCAGGAATGGGTACAGCAGAACGATCGGGCCGATGGAGACCATCGCGGTCGCCAGGCGTATCCCTATCGTCGGTATCGGGATGTTCCCCAGCGATTGCCGAGCCTGCGGGTTCATGGACGAACTAAGGAAGTCCACCTGCTGCTGCAGTTTCATTATAAGGAACTGTAGCGTGAACATACTGCGCCGATCGATGTACAGCAGCACGCGGTACCATTCGTTCCAATAACCCATCGCGGCGAACAGTCCGATCGTCGCTAGGATGGGTTTCGCCAGCGGCAGCGCGATCGAGCGGAATATGCGAAAGTCGCCCGCGCCGTCGATCTTGGCTGATTCCGCCAGCGATTCCGGCAAGGTTTGGAAATAGTTGCGCATCAGGAAGAGGTTATACGCGTTCAGCGCGGCGGGGATGATCAGCACGAGCAGGTTGTTCTTCAGGTGGAGGAAGCGCACGGTCAGGATATAGTTGGGCACCAGTCCGCCGTTGAACAGCATTGTGAAGTAGGCGAAGAACGATATAGCGCCGCGGTAGCGCATCGAGCGCAGCGACAGCGGGAACGCGGTCAGCGCCGTCAGGAACAGCGTGGTTCCGACGCCCAGCGCGGTCGTAAGGATCGTTACGCCGTATGCGCGCAGGACGTCGTCGCTGCCGCTGAATATCAGCCGATAGCTGGTAAAGTCCAACTGATTGATCCATATCTGATAACCCGAGCGGATCAGCGCATATTCGTTGGAGAACGACGCGACTAGCGCCACCCACAGCGGCGTTAGGCACATCAACCCGAACAGCGCGCATACGATGGTGAAACCCGCGACGGTCGCGCGGTCGGCCAAGGATTCCTTGCGCAAATCGCCGCCTCCTTCCCCGGTTATATCCAAACAGACGCTAGAACAGACCGCCGTTTCAACCGCCTTGCAGCAACAGACTATCAGTCTGACTGAACAGACTTACGGCCTGACTAGAACAGGGCCGATTCTGAATCCAGCCTCTTCGCTATGGCGTTCGCTCCGACGACGAACACAAACCCCATGATTGACTGGAACAGGCCGACCGCCGCCGACATGCCGTAATCGTTGTTCAGCCTCAGCGCGCGATAGACGTACGTATCGATGACGTCGGTCGTAGAGCGCAGCATCGGGTTGTCGCCGATAAGAGCGTATATCATGCCGAAGTCGCCGTTGAATATGCCGCCGATACTCATTATCAGCAGTATCGCCGTCGTGGTCTTGAGCAGCGGCAGCGTCACGTAGCGGATGCGACCCATGCGGCTCGCGCCGTCGATGGTGGCCGCCTCGTATATCTCATGGCTGATACCCGCGATCGTGGACAGGTATATGACCGTGCCGAACCCCGCGCCTTTCCATAGCCGCAGCGCGACCAGAAGTCCTGGCCACACGGACGAGGTTTGGTAGAAATTGACGGACTTCCCACCGAACGCCATTATGAACTTATTGATCAGCCCTTCATTGGTCGAGAACAGCGCTATCGAGAACACTGACACAACCGTCCACGATATGAAGTTGGGCAGGAACATAAGGGTTTGAGAGACGCGCTTCACACCCTGGACGCGCATCTCGTTCAGACCGACCGCGAGCAGCATCTGGGTGATCAGTCCTGTTGATATGAACAGCGCGTTCAGGTAAAACGTGTTCAGCGTGATGCGGCTCCATTCGTTGGATGTAAAAAAGAAGCGGAAATTCTCGAATCCGACGAACCGGCTTCCCAGCCCGAAGAACGGCGCGATGGGACTGTAGTCCACAAACGCGATGGCCAGACCCACCATAGGCAGGTAGTTGAATATCAGAAAGAACAGCACGCCAGGAAGAACCATCAGATAGAGAGAGGGACGCAGCGCCATCTCGTGCAAAAATCCAGGCCGAGCGCGGAACGTCGACGCGGGCGAGCCCTGTCCTAACGCGGGAGCGAACGCCTTCGCGCGCATGTATGATCCCTCCTCCGCGACTAATAGGGCAGCGAATA
The DNA here is from genome assembly GCA_031282605.1 of Oscillospiraceae bacterium. Taxonomy (GTDB): domain Bacteria; phylum Bacillota; class Clostridia; order Christensenellales; family Aristaeellaceae; genus BNUH01. The sequence goes on along the minus strand of JAITDK010000275.1, from coordinate 4,154 downwards.
CATTATATACGATCCGTCAAGCGTATGGATAGTCTGGATGTTTACAATAACGAGGAGTGTTAAGAATCGCATTCCCTAACGCCGATGGCCGCTAAAAATCTAAATCCAGACAACTTTCGGTTTGCCAGTTGCTTTCCATGGGAATGTATGGTATGATGGTTTTGCGTTCGGGTGTGGGGTGAAACCCCACCCATTCGGGGACTCTGGAGAAAACTCCTCGTCCCAATAGAAGGAGTGAGTGCGTATGAAATCTGTCAACATCAAGCTCAGCTTGGCGGAGAACGTGAAGAACTTCGTCAACATCGTCAGCCGTTACGGGTATGATATGGATTTACGCGCCGGACGTCATGTCGTGGACGCGAAATCGATCCTAGGTATATTCAGCCTGGATCTGTCTCACCCGATCACGCTGGAGATTTACTCGGACGACTGCGAAGACCTGCTTGAGCAGATCAAGCCGTTCTATGCGTAACCCGACAGACGGCCGTTCGCCGCGAGCGAACGGTTTTCTTTTATTAAGTCGGTTTTTTAGGTCGATTTAGTAGGTTGATTAAGTAGGTTGATTAAGTCTAGGTTGGTTGAGTCGGCGTCGATCAACGGAGCCGGCGAAATCAACCCAAGTCCCCCAGCCGGAAGGCGAGGCTGACGCCGCACCGCCTTCTTGCGGGAGGTTAATATAGGCATGATACAAAGAAAAGGATCGCACACCGAGGATAAACTGCTGCTGCTGTACGCGATGCACGGGCTTGGCCCGACCACCGCCGAACAGTTGTTGCGGTTTTTCGTCGATCGCGACCAGATGAACTATATCGATCTGCAACTGGCGCTGGCTGAATTGCGCGAGAACGGACTGCTGCGCAAGCAACTGCATCCGTTGGGTGTGCTGTACCAGCCGTCCATCGCGGGCATCCAAACGCTGGATCTGTTCCAGAAGCGGATACCATACTCGCGGCGGGTCAGCATCGACGACGCGCTGATAGGATGGCGCGCGCGGTTCAGCCATGAGCAGCACGTTGTGCATCGTATCGAATCGCTCGAGGACGGAGCGCGCGCGGTTCATCTATCCATCATGGAGCAGGACGAGGAATTGATGTCGCTGACCGTGCGCGCTCCGGACGATCTTCGCGCGGAGCGTTTCTGCAAGGCATGGTCGCGCAACGCCAGCGCACTGTACGGTCATATACTGCGAACGCTCAGCGTTGAGGATTGATTTGTTTATGACGGATCATGCCGCCGCCGCGGATGGTCAACCTCGACAGCGCGCGCGTCAGCAGCAACGCGACGCACTCCAACGCGGCCAGATACGCCGCCTTGCCGTTTGCGGCAAGGTATGTAAGCGGCGTTCCGTCGGGTGCGCTGGATAGGAACATGTAGTTCGCGCCGAACGTCCGGTTCATGATCAGCGCGCCGAGCATCATTGCGTTGCCTATCAGCAGCGTCGTCCACACCCCTTCGCGGCGCGGTCGTGATCCGCTCGCGTACATCATAAGCGGAGCGAACGTTATCGTCGCGTGAATCGTCAGGAACAGCCACCGTGCCAGCGTCGGCCATGGCGAGTACCCTACCGCGGGGAATATCAACGCGGTCAGCGCGGCGGGCATCCCGAGGAACCAGCAGAATTGGAACAGCCGTTCATGCCTGAACCACAGCATAGGTATCGTCAGCATCACTGTGAAACTGCACAGATGGAATGGCAGCGCGTTGCGCAGCACACTGGCGCCTTGCAACGGCACCAGCGTGATTTGCAGTACCGTCAGCGCTGCGAGCCACACCGACACTCCGCGCAGAACCAGCCGCGCGTTCCATTGCCGGCGGCGCAATCCATACACGATTATCGAATACGCTGCGCATAGTATCAGCTGTTGCATTTGCGCGGCCTCCAATGATATAATAAACTTTGTAACACATATTATGGTTTCTGAAAAGGCGGTTGATGCGGCTATGGCTAAGGAATCGACGATTTCATACCTCACGAAGGGGACATGCTCCAAGCGCCTGGATCTAACGATCGAGGACGGGGTTATCAGATCTTGCGCGTTCGACCAGGGTTGCACTGGTAATCTGACGGGCATCAGCCAGCTGGTTATCGGTCAGGACGTCGATCGCGTGATCAGTCTGCTCAAGGGGATTCAATGCCGCAACGGTACCTCCTGCCCCGATCAGCTGGCCCGCGCGCTCATCCGCTATAAGAAAGAGCATCCGGTGAACGCGTGTTGAGTCGCGCCGTTCGTTCATATGGGTAGTATAACCATGCAAAATGGAGGCGGCGTCCCGGGATGGGAGAACTCAACTTTTTAATTATGCTCAATCCACCCTAAAAAGCAACACTATTTTGCATTTATGCTAGAGTTTTTATTCGAGGACAGCAACGTCGTAATCGTCAACAAACCCCAGCGCCTACCCGTCGAGCCGGACGGTGACGCCGGCCGCTCGCTTATCGGAGAGGTGAGCGCGCACTGCGGCGTGGTTTATGCCTGCCATCGCTTGGATACGATGACGGGCGGGTTGGTGTTGCTCGCGAAAACGGTCGAGGCTCGCGACGCGGCGTTCGTGTTGTTTCGCGGCGGGACTGAAGCGGGCGTATCGTCTAGCAGGGGTGGAGTCATTACCAAGGTATACCTGTGCGAGACGATATGTGCGCCGAAACCCGCGTCGGGTGAATTGATCGGCTACATGACGAAAGACTCCGCCCATTCGTTCGCGAGGGTGTATGATCGTCCTGCCCCCGGTGCGAAGCTGGCGCGCACGCTGTACAGTGCGGTCAAACGGTTGGAAGGGGGAACGTGTCTCGTCGCGGCGCGCTTGCTGACGGGGCGAACGCATCAGATTCGCGCGCAGATGTCGGCGGCGGGCTGGCCGATATTGGGCGACGACAAGTATGGCGATAGGCGCGTGAACCGGGAACGACGGGTAAGGGCGCAGCGATTGTGGGCCGTTGGGATGGTCTTCGGCGAGACGGGGGGATACCTGGCAGGGTTGAGCGGTCAGGCGTTCTGGGTTCGCGCGCCGTTCGCTGCGGATTATGATACGCGGGAGATAGGGCTGATGAGATGGGGTACAGTTGATTAATAATGTTTTGAAATGCAGAACAGTTGTAGCACGGCGTGCAGTATGATATACTAAGGCAGTGTTTATACTGAATAATGAGGTGGGCATCATGCAGGACGGAATTAAAACGCCTAAAAAACCCGTTATATTCTCCGGTATTCAGCCATCGGGGCGGCTTACGCTGGGGAACTATATCGGCTCGCTGCGCAATTTTAAGTTACTGGAAGATAACTACAACAGTTTGTACTGCGTGGTTGATATGCACGCGATAACGGTGAGGCAGGATCCGACGGAACTGCGGCGCAACATCAGCGAGTTGGCCGCGCTGTATCTGGCCGTGGGACTGGATCCAAATAAAAATGTACTGTACTGTCAGTCGCATGTGCCGGCGCACACGGAGCTGGCATGGGCGTTGAATTGCTTTACATACATGGGCGAGTTGCAGCGGATGACCCAGTATAAGGATAAATCGGCGAAACACGCGGACAACATAAACGCCGGGTTGTTTACGTATCCGGTGCTGATGGCGGCGGATATACTGCTGTATCAGACCGATATGGTGCCTGTCGGGGCTGACCAGAAGCAGCATTTGGAGATTACGCGCGACATAGCGATCAGGTTCAATAGTATTTACGGCGACGTATTCGTCGTGCCGGAACCGTATATCCCGAAACTGGGCGCTAAGATACTATCGCTGAAGGATCCGTCGCGCAAGATGAGCAAGTCCGATCCGGAGGATACGTTTATAGGGATGCTGGATCCGCCGGACGTGATACGCAAGAAGATGAAGCGGGCTGTGACGGATTCCGAGGCGTGCGTCAAGTATGATCCGGAGAATAGGCCAGGGGTGTCCAACCTGATGTCGATATTGAGCATACTGACAGGGCGGGGGATAGACTCGATAGAGGCGGACTACGCGGGCAAGGGTTATGGCGTGTTGAAGGCCGAGGCGGCGGAGGCGTGTATAGAGGCGCTCGCGCCGATACAGGCCGAGCACAGGCGGTGGATGGCTGATCAAGCGGTGTTGAACCGTGTGCTCAAAGACGGCGCGGAGCGCGCGGCTCGTATAGCGGCTCGCACTATGGCAAAGGTGCGCGAGAAGATTG